>JBCKWO010000078.1:0-7475 GCA_038922535.1 Methylobacter sp.
ACCTGCTGGCGAATAAAACCAAGCTGCTGGAAACGACTTATCTGCAACTGCGACACGACAATGCCCGCTACCGCAACCGACAGGACATTGAAGCGTTGTTAAAATTGCAGCAAAAAATCGCCAACCTTGTTTAGCGTATGACTCTTTTAAAAAACTGGATTTTAAATATCGTTAACCTATTTCATTCGGTTAAAGATGAAAACTTGAAATGGCATCTGGCTAATCATAGTGACCAGATAAAGCTCAAGCATGCCCGCGTTTTGGCCGAAAAAGCCTTGGAAGCCGAATTAAAAAAGAAAAGCGTGCGGCTGGAGCATGACATCAGCTTGTTGAAAACTAAACACGATGCTGAACTATCGATGTTTAAAACCCAGTGCAAGCAGGATGTTAAAGACTATAAACAGTATCTTGCCTCACTGGATCAACTTAAATCGTCAATTCAGGCCAGCTATACCCATTTGCCCGAGGCGGTTGCCTTCACCATTCATCATCATGCGAAATATTTGTTGAATCAAATGTGGGAGGCGGAAGATTTTGAACGGAAAATGCACCACGAGATGCAGTTGATCCGGTTCATGACCACCGTACATGAAGACGCACGCTTGCATCTGGAAGGGGCGACGACAGAAAAATTGCCGGAAAGAACGCTGAATTTGATTGGGCGGCAATAAAAATTCCATTGTAGAAGTTGCTACGGTGGAGGAAAAATAGGCTTCCCATTTAAGCCAGGACAGCCTAAGGTTAAGCCGCTCGTGGTGAGCTTGTCGAACCATGAGCGGCTTAACCGCCCACCCTTCGACAAGCTCAGGGCGAACGGTTAAGCCTCGCATCCGTCCCGCTTTAAGTGGATAGCCGAAAAATAACCTTAATGACGGCTAAATAGTGACAGCCAACTTCGCCTTTAGAAAATCAATAATATCCGCAAACGGGATTTCCTCGTTGGCTTCAGCCGTTCGGGCCTTGTACTCAACCGTGCCGGAATCCAGGCCGCGATCGCCGACTACGATGCAGTGCGGGATGCCAATCAGTTCCATGTCGGAAAACATAAAACCGGCGCGGACTTTCCGGTCATCGAATAACACCTCGATTCCGGCAGCCAGCAGCTCCTGGTATAACTTTTCCGAAGCGACTTTCAAGCGTTCGGACTTGTGCATGTTCATCGGGCACAGCGCCACCTGAAAAGGCGCAAGATTGGCTGGCCAGATGATGCCTTTATGGTCATGATTCTGTTCGATGGCGGCGGCGACCACGCGGGAAATGCCGATGCCGTAACAGCCCATGGACATGATTTGGTGTTTGCCGCCTTCGTTGATCACACCGGCTTTCATCGCCTCGCTGTATTTGGTACCCAGCTGGAAAATATGCCCGACTTCAATACCGCGAGCCAGAGTGATTTGACCGTTGCCGTCCGGGCTGGGGTCGCCCTCAACCACGGTACGAATATCTTCAATCTGGATAGGGATAGGCAAATCGCGATCCCAGTTGACACCTTTATAATGCTTGCCGTCCTGATTCGCGCCGCAAACGAAATCGGACATCAAGGTCACGCTACGGTCGGCAATAATCTTGATGTTTAAGCCTATCGGTCCGATAGAACCAGGTTTGCAGTTGCAGGCGCTAGCCACTTGCTCATCGCTGGCAAATTCAAGCGGGGAAGCGATGCCGTCAATTTTTATCGCTTTAATTTCGTTAAGGTTATGGTCACCTCTTAACAGCAGCGCAACCAGCGTGTCGCCTTCACCTTTTACAATCAAAGTCTTAAGGCATTGCGTGGCGGGGATATTTAAAAAGCCGCAGACTTCTTCGATGCTGTGTTGATTGAGCGTATCGATCAGCGTCAAGGGTTCGGTAGCGGGGCCACGAGAGCCGACAGGCATCAACGCTTCGGCTTTTTCAACATTGGCGGCATAGTCGCTGTCGGTTGAGAAGGCAATCGCATCTTCGCCGGTATCAGCCAGCACATGAAATTCATGCGATAGTGCCCCGCCGATAGAGCCGGAGTCGGCGATGACCGCGCGAAACTTTAAGCCCAAATGATTAAAAATATTGGTGTAAGCCTGATACATCGCGTCGTAAGTGATCTGCAAAGATTCCTGATCCAAATGAAAGGAATAGGCGTCTTTCATAATAAATTCGCGCGAACGCATCACCCCGAAACGGGGACGGATTTCATCGCGGAACTTGGATTGGATTTGATAATAAGTGATCGGCAGCTGCTTGTAGCTTTTGATCTCGTTACGCGCCAGATCAGTAATGATTTCTTCGTGAGTGGGGCCTAGGCAAAAATCGCGGCCGTGACGGTCTTTTAACCGCGCCAGTTCCGGGCCGTATTGTTCCCAGCGTCCGGTTTCCTGCCACAGCTCGGCGGGTTGTAGGCAGGGCATTAACACTTCCAACGCGCCGGTTTTTTCCATTTCCTCACGGGTGATTTTTTCGACCTTGCGCATCACCCGCAGCCCCAAGGGCAACCAAGTGTAAAGACCGGCGGCCAGTTTGCGGATAAGGCCTGCGCGGATCATCAGTTGATGGCTGGCTATTTCAGCATCAGCCGGTGTTTCTTTAACGGTATTGAGCGGGAATTGAGTAGTACGCATGATGTTTTAAGGAGATGAACGATAAAAAACCGCTATTTTACAGATTTAATGCCGGTTTAGTCATCCCGTTATCGTAATCAATTCGGATGGGTGGATTCATAGTTCCCACGCCGGAGCGTCACTGCCACTAAGTTAAGGATTTAATATAGTGTGGGCGCGAATTTATTCGCGCTTTTTAAACTTATACTGCGCGAATAAATTCGCGCCCACGACATTTAACCCTAATTATTTTTAGCTTAACTTAAGGGCAGTGATGCCGGAGCGTGGAAACTATGAAAATATCGCAACGCCACCTCGCGCTACACCCTTCGACAAAGCTCTCCTGAGCGCAGCTCAAGATGGGCCTGGGTGGTCTTATTCCTGCCTGTCCCTTATAATTCTGTATGATTTTGTCTAGTTCCCACGCAGCGCGTGGGAATGAGGGATTCCGGCCTACCCACCAATCCTATAACGATTATTTAAGAAAGATGTCTAATCAGGATTAATGTTAAGCAGATTGTGAATATTTCAGATAACCAAAAAAAAATCCTTACCCTATTGGCTGACGGAGAATTCCATTCCGGCACTGAATTGGCCGTGGCGCTAGGGTTGAGCCGTTCCGCCGTGTGGAAACAGATGAACGGTTTAGCCGAATTGGGCCTTCAACACTCGGCAGTCAGCGGTAAAGGCTATCGGCTGGATAAATCCCTGGAATTGTTGGTAGCGTCAAAAATCAATGAAGCTGTTGACGAGCAGGCCGGCGCATTAATCACCTCGCTCGAAATTCACGATCAAATCGATTCGACTAACCGTTATTTAGTGGAACGCTCACACCATAATGCACCGTCAGGCACAGTCTGTTTTGCAGAATACCAAACTGCGGGCAAAGGCAGGCGAGGGCGGCATTGGGTTTCGCCTTACGGCAGCAACATCTACCTATCTATACTCTGGCGCTTTCAGCAGGGGCCGGGCGCAATTTCAGGCTTAAGCCTAGCTATCGGCGTGGCGGTGATCAGGGCTTTAAAGCAGCATCAAATAATGGAGGTAGACCTTAAATGGCCTAATGATATTGTTAGCCAAGGCAAAAAACTGGGCGGCATTCTGGTTGAAGTCTCGGGCGAGACGGACGGCCCGTGCAGCGCCGTTATCGGTCTGGGCTTGAATCTGTATGTGCCGGAAATAGAAGCCCAAGGCATCACTCAGGCCTGGACTGATTTAACGAAAATCACCGGGCAAAACCAGTTATTCAGAAATAAATTGGCCGGCACCTTGTTAAATCATCTGCTGCCGGTGATTGCCGAGTATGAAGGTATCGGCATTAAAGCCTATCTCGATGAATGGCGCGGTTATGATTGCCTGACTGGCAAAGCGGCGACCCTGTTTATCGGCTCGCAGCAATTTGAGGGTATCGTGCGGGGCATCGACGACAACGGCATGTTGTTGATTGAACGGCCCGACGGCAACGTGCAGGCCTTTGCCTCTGGTGAAGTCAGCTTTAATGGTGCTGCGCAACAATGAACCTGCTGATCGATATGGGCAATACCCGGCTAAAGTGGGCGATTACGACGGGCGGTCAAATCATAACCGGTCAGCCTCTGGTTAATGACACGATTAATCGGGATGAACTTATTAAACTCTGGGTCGGCAAATATCACCCCAGGCGGATTGTCATTTCCTGTGTGGGTGCAAACCAGCTGCTCGAACTGGTGCAATCGGTAGCGCATCAAATTTGGCTTGATAGTGATATTATCCTGGTTAAATCCCAGGCGCAGGCGTTTGGGGTGACCAATGCTTATGAGTACCCGGAAAAACTGGGCGTTGACCGCTGGCTGTCTTTAGTTGCCGTTTGGCAGCAATATCAACGAGCAGCTTGTATAGTCGATTGCGGAACCGCGATTACCGTGGACTTGATTGACGCCGACGGTCGGCATCAAGGCGGCTTGATTTGCCCAGGACTAGTGTTGATGAAAAACTCGCTGGCTCAAGGAACCGAGACGTTGCCATTTGACGAAACCGGCCATACACTCGGTCTTGCTAACTTTACCGAGGCAGCAATCTACAGCGGCACCTTGACGGCTGCCATCGGCTTGATCGAGCATGTGCTGGCAAAACAGTCCGGCACTATGCCGTTGATTTTGACCGGCGGCGATGCCCAACTTATCGCCGGACAGCTTAATATTGCCTCCACCGTTGACCCGGATTTGGTATTGCGGGGATTGTTATGCGTTCTGGAGGGGTATCAGTAATGGAGCAAAAGCTATTTAACTTAAAAAACATACTAATCTGGAATAATAATGACTTATAGAGCGCGTTATTTCATTTATGGTGTCATTTTCGGCTGCTGCTTCCCCGTTTTTGCCAGTATATTTGATGTGATTATGCAAGGTCTCCCCTTGGATATGGATAGCATTATGCAGGTGCAGCGCATCCAGCCTTTGCATTGGGTTATTGACAGCGCTCCACTTTTTCTGGGCGTGTTTGCCGGTATTAAGCAGGATAAGGTGCAGCAGCGCACCGCTGCGCTGACCGAGGAGATAGCCGAGCGCACGCGCGCGGAACAAAAAGTCAAACGCCTCAACCGCATCTATGCGGTCTTGAGCGGTATCAATACGACCATTGTTCGTACCCATGGCCGGCAGGAACTGTTCGCCGAAGCCTGCCGTATCGCGGTGGAGCACGGCCAGTTCAGAATGGCCTGGATCGGCTTGCTGGATCCGAGCGGGGTGAACATCACGCCGGTTGCCAGGGCGGGTTTCGACGACGGGTATCTGGATCAGATGCGGCTGATCACCCGGGACGACGTGCCGGACAGTTACCCGTTGGTGGCGCAAGTGCTGCGTGAAAACGTGCCCATCATCTGCAACGACATCGGTACCGACCCGCAGATGGCGCGCTGGCGCGAGGAAGCCTTGCGCCGCGGCTATTGCTCGCTGGTGGTATTCCCGCTGGTGGTGGAGGACAAGGCAGTGGGTCTGCTCGCGCTTTATGCGACGGAGACGGGTTTCTTCGACAGCCAAGAGATGAAGCTGCTGGTTGATCTGGCCTCGAACCTTTCGTTTGCGCTAGATTACCTAGAAAAGAGAGACAGACTCAACTACCTGGCCAATTATGACAGCCTAACTGGACTTCCCAGTCGTCCCCTGTTGCTGGATAGACTCAATCAGGAACTGGCTCACCGCCCAGTGAGTGCGTTTGCGCTACTGTTCGTAGGCATAGATCATTTCAAAAAAATTAATGACAGTCTCGGCCACAACTCCGGTGATCAGTTACTGAAACAACTTGCCATCCGTTTTGCCGACAGCTTGCGCGAGGGCGACACCGTGGCGCACCTAGGCGGCGACGAGTTCGTATGGATCATGGTCAACATGCCGTCGGAAGAGGATGCCTCGGTGTTGGCGCAGAAAATCCTCAAGCTTGGCGCCGAGCCCTTCATTATTGATGGCCGTGAGTTGTTCGTCACCTGTAGCATTGGCATAGCGCTCTCCACCAATGACGGCAAGGACGCCGAAACCCTGATGATGAATGCCAGTGCCGCCTTGTATCGTGCCAAGGATCAGGGTCACAACAACGCCCAGTTCTGTACCGCCGAGATGAATGCCAAAGCGCTGCAGCGACTGACGCTGGAAAGCAAGCTGCGCCATGCGCTTGAACACAGCGAATTTCAAGTGCATTACCAACCCAAGCTCAGCCTCGCCAACGGTCAGGTGGTCGGCGCCGAAGCGCTGGTGCGTTGGCTCCACCCCGAAATGGGCATGATTTCGCCGGCCGACTTCATCCCGCTGGCCGAAGAGACGGGCCTGATCGTGCCCTTGGGCGAATGGGTGCTGAACAACGCCTGCCAGCAGATGCGGCGCTGGCTCGACGCCGGCTTGGCCGTGCCGCCAGTGGCCGTGAATCTTTCCGCACGCCAGTTCCGTCAGGAGAATCTGGTGCAGATGGTTCGCCAGGCCTTGCATACTCACCAGCTGGAGGCCAAGCTGTTGGCGCTGGAGATCACCGAGAGCGCGGCGATGCACGATGTGGAGCAGACCATCAGCATCCTGCACGAGCTGAAGGCGATCGGCATCAAGCTCTCCCTCGACGATTTCGGCACCGGTTATTCCTCGCTCAGTTATCTCAAGCGCTTTCCGATCGACCAACTGAAGATCGATAAAGCCTTTGTCAACGACATCATCACCAATCCCGACGACGCGGCGATCTGCATCGCCATTATCGGCATTGCCCATAATCTGAAGATGACCGTGATTGCCGAAGGGGTGGAAACCGAAGACCAGATGAACTTCCTGCGCCAGCAACGCTGCGATGAGATGCAGGGCTACTACTTCAGCCGACCGCTGCCGGCGGTGGAATACGCGCAGCTCCTAGCAGCGGGACGCGGCCTTGCGTTGCGGGAAGTTCCGTAGTTCCGTAGGTCGGGTTAGCGTAGCGTAACCCGACGCATCGAAGCCGGAAATGTCGGGTTATGATAAATTCGTTTCTACAGTTTATTTGATGCGCATCCCTTACGAAACTTTTTAGCCATCACTCAACTCATTCAACAACCGTGCTAAACATCATCTGGATAAGCTTTTTCCTCGCTGCTTTTTGCATTGCACTGTTCAAACTGGTTTTCCTGGGCGACCAGCAGGTGTTTGCGCAAATCATGGAAGCCATGTTTGCGCTGTCGAAATCGGCTTTTGAAATAGCTTTAGGCCTGACCGGCGTGCTGGCTTTATGGCTGGGTATCATGCGCATCGGCGAAAAGAGCGGTTTTATCCTGCTATTAACCCAAGGTCTGACGCCGTTATTTAGCCGGTTAATGCCCGACGTGCCCGCAGGCCATCCGGCTTTGGGCGCTATCGTGATGAATATTGCCGCCAATGCGCTGGGGCTGGACAATGCCGCAACGCCGTTGGGCATCAA
>JBCKWO010000079.1:0-7352 GCA_038922535.1 Methylobacter sp.
CTGGCCGACTTCCAGCCCGGAAGCCCTTGCAAGATCGTCACGCGGACGAATCCCCGCCGAAAACAGCACGATGTCGGTTTCCAGCTCTTCGCCATCGGCAAAACACATCTTGTTCACGCAGTGCTCGCCGTCGGTAATGATGCTGGTGTTTTTGCCGGTATGTACAGTAACACCCAAGTTTTCAATTTTGAGCCTCAGCATTGCGCCGCCTGCGTCGTCAAGCTGCACCGCCATCAAGCGCGGGGCAAACTCAACGACATGAGTTTCCAAACCTAAATCCATCAAGGCTTTGGCTGCTTCAAGACCCAGCAAACCGCCGCCGACCACGGTACCGACTTTGCCGGTTTTGGCAGCGGCAGTAATAGCTTCAAGATCCTCAATGGTGCGATAAACCAAACATTGCGGCCGATCATGCCCAGGAACGGGCGGCACGAACGGATAAGAACCTGTCGCCAATATCAGCTTGTCGTAAGCAATGGTCAGGCCTTTTGCCGAGGTGACGGTTTTAGCGGCTCTATCAATACTGGAGGCCTTATCGCCCAGATGAATAGTGATGCCATGCTGTTCAAAAAAACCGTCTTCGACTAAAGACAGCTCCTGTGCAGTCGTGCCGGTGAAAAACGCCGTCAAATGCACCCGGTCATAGGCGGCTCTGGGCTCTTCGCAAAAAGTAACGATTTCATAGTGTTCTTTAATAGGACTTGCGACCAGGCTCGCCAGAAAATGCTGTCCGACCATGCCGTTGCCAATAACGACCAATGTTTGTTTTACGCTCATAGTTAACCCCAATGCGGTGAGTCGCTATTTTTGCGATAGCTTGTTTTGGGCATCCCAGCCCAAGCAAGCGCAAAAATTACGCGACGAATTAATGTTCCTACGGCCCCGCTCGTCCTGCTACTCTCGCCAAACACCCAACATGGGGTGTTTGGCATCGTTCTCGCAATGACTTTGACGCGCTTTTCGGTAAAGCCTGCATTTTCACTGCACGATGAAGCTGCTTGTGAAAACACATGCACCTGGCGCTATCGGGTGGCTAAAAATCACTCGCTTCACTCGTCTCCATGATTTTCAGCGAACGATGTCATGTTTTAAGGTTACAGAGCAATGCCCGTGCCACAATAGACAAGCCGGTTATTTTAATGGATTGTTGGGGCATTAAGGAACATGCACGAAATAAGTAGGAGCGGCTTTAGCCGCGATCAATCGCGGCTAAAGCCGCTCCACAGTTATTTTGTTCGTTACCCGTTAACGTGCTCAAGTTATTTCGTGCATGTTCCTAAGCTGAAAAATCAAACCCTCCAGTGAGCCAAAGTGGTGCGTACAAACAAATAATGCCCGTTATCTGTGCAGTACCGGCTAGCAATGCGCTCTAACCATAAGGCAAGCCCTACATTCCCATGTGCAGCGCTTATCTTTAACCCTAAGTATCTGCGAGGCACCGTTATTCCAGCAGACCGGTACGCAGACCTTCCCAACAGGGATCGGACTTTGTTCGAAACTGACCGCTCATGCCGCTGTAGGGGCGCGTTGCACGCGCCCTGTGCAACATTGGTCGCCTATCCAATGGGCGCATGCAATGCGCCCCTACGGTAAAAGTTAATTCAATCATTCTCAATAACTGGCGTAGTTTGTGCTTAGTATTTACGAATGAACGCCTTAAATATATTACTCATTGAAGATGAAACAGCAGACCAGTCATTGGAAAAAATACTGGTTGCTAAGGGCTATTTAGTCACCAACATGGCAACGCCTGAAGCCAATATCCACTCTCTAGCGATAAACACTGACATTATTATTTTTAATATCGACAGCCCAAAAAAATATTTTCAGCATATCCATTACCTTAACCAGAATCAGGCGCTGCCCATCATTATTTTTGCAGCGGATGACACGCCCGACACTATCGATCAAATCGTTAAGGCCGGAATCAGTGCATACGTGGTTAACGGCTTGGAAAGCAGCCGTATTAACAGCATCATCAATATCGCTGTAGCGAGATTTAAAGAACAGCAACAGCTTAAAAATGAATTAAAAAAAACCAAATCCAAGCTTGAAGAGCGAAAGCTGGTAGATCGGGCCAAAGGTATTTTAATTAAAGCTCGCGGCTTTACCGAAGACGACGCTTATCACACCCTAAGAAAACTGGCGATGGACCGCAATATCGCCATCGGGGAAATGGCAAAAAACGTTATTGCTATGGCTGAACTGCTTAAGTGATGAGAATCAAATAACCTCGACAATCACCTACCTCCGTGCGCACCATAATTATGCATTGCGCGCTATTATGGTGCGTATTATCTGCGGATCATTGTTTTATACCGCTACACATCTGCTTCTGCATGAATGGCACATAACATGCATTTCCTAGTCAGCTAACTCTTATAACTGGAAATCAAACATGTCCTCACAACGTTTTAACCTGCTCTCCTTCTCGGGGAAAACCAAAATCCTCCACATGACCTGGATGGCTTTTTTTATCAGCTTTGTGGTGTGGTTTAACCATGCGCCTTTAATGATGGTGATCGCCAAATCGCTGGGCATGGACAACTCACAAATAAAAACTATCCTGATTTTAAATGTCGCCTTGACTATTCCGGCGCGCATAGTGATCGGCATTCTGGTTGATAAATTCGGCCCTAAACGCACTTATTCAACCTTACTGGCGACAGGCAGCGTCCCTTGCTTTATGTTCGCTTTCGCCACCAGCTTTGAACAACTGGCCTTGGCCCGGTTCTTATTGGGTTTTATCGGTGCTGGTTTTGTGATCGGCATACGCATGGTTGGCGAATGGTTTCCGGCCAAGCAAGTGGGCATTGCCGAAGGCATTTATGGCGGCTGGGGGAACTTCGGTTCAGCCGCTGCGGCTGGAGCTTTGCCGGCTCTCGCCCTAATTTATGGCGGTGATGAAGGCTGGCGCTATGCCATTGCGACGACAGGCGTGATGGCTTTGGTTTATTCGGTCATCTATTTTTTCAGCGTGTCGGACACGCCCAAAGGCTCAACTTACTTTAAGCCTAAAAAAGCCGGGGCGATGGAAGTGACCAGTATCCGGGACTTGTTCTTTTATATTCTAATGAGCATTCCTTTGTACGCCGCCTTGACCCTGCTGACCTGGAAATTATCGCCGACCGGCGCCAACTTGTTGTCGAGCGCCGCCGCCATCGGTATTTATATCGGCATCTGGGCTTTGTTTCTGGTAAACGTGTATAAAATCATCCACGTCAATGAGGAGCATCTTCAACACCCGATCGATGAGCTGCATAAATACAAATTCAAACAGGTTGCGATTCTGAATCTGGCGTATTTCATCACCTTCGGCTCCGAATTAGCCGTTGTTTCGATGTTGCCGCTGTTTTTCTTTGAAACTTTCCATGAATCGCACGGCATTACCATGATCGAAGCCGGTTTGCTGGGCGGTAGCTTTGCCTTTATCAACCTGATTGCGCGCCCGGCTGGCGGGTGGATTAGCGACAAATTCGGCCGTAAATTGTCGTTAAGCATTTTCATTTTAGGCCTGTCGGCGGGTTATTTCTGCATGTCGCTGATCGATTCGGAATGGCCTATTGCGTTGGCGGTATTGGTAACCATGGCTTGTTCCTGCTTTGTATCGGGCGGCTGCGGCGCTGTTTATGCGATAGTGCCGTTGATCAAACGGCGCATGACCGGGCAAATCGCCGGTATGGTCGGTGCTTACGGCAATGTCGGCGGCGTACTGTTTTTGACCTTATTGTCGTTCGTTTCACCGGCGGTATTTTTTATGGTCATTGCGGCTGTGGCGTTATCGGTATTGATTGCGGTACAGTTTATCGACGAACCCAAAGGCCACATGGCGGAAGTCCAGGAAGACGGTACGGTGGAAATGATTGAGTTGAGTTGAATTGAAGGTAGATTAATATTGTGAGCGCGAATTTATTCGCGCTTGCTATTATAGATTATTCGGCGCGAATGAATTCGCGCCCACACTTTATAGTAAAGCCACCATGCCAGACAGTCAATTGCGTATAGGCCGCCATTCTGAACCGCATCGGGCTTATTTTGTGACAACTACGCTTAATGAACGAAACCAACGTTATTTTGCTGATTTTCACTGCGCCCGGTTGGTAGTAAAGGAAATGCGTGCTTTACATGAAGCAAGCGATGTTAATTCGATGGCATGGGTGATTATGCCGGATCATATTCATTGGCTACTCCAATTGACCGAAAATAAAAGCCTTTCAGAAGTGATGAAATATTTTAAAGCCCGTTCAGCTCAACGCGTAAACCGTTATTTAAAGCGGCGAGACAAACTTTGGCAAAACGCATTTTATGACCATGCCATCCGCAAAGATGAGGATGTTAAAGCCATTGCCCGCTATATCGTAGCCAATCCATTACGCGCCGGCTTAGTAGATCATATCGGCGATTATTCGTTATGGGACGCTATCTGGTTGTAAACAACTGTTGTCATGTGGGCGCGAATTCATTCGCGCATTTAACATCATCAACCTTTATCAGAACGCGAATGAATTCGCGCCCACATTTTTAGATACACACACCATGCCAACACTTAAAGTCAGCATCGGCTCTGCCAGCGATAAAGGCATCAAGCCGGATAATGAGGATTTTTTCGGTTCACTCATCCCGGAAGATTTACAACTGACGCATAAAGGCATAACCGCCGCCATTGCCGACGGCATGAGCGGCAGCGACGCAGGGAAACAAGCCAGCCATTGCTGCGTGATCAGTTTTTTAAGCGATTATTACAGCACCCCCGACTCCTGGTCGGTCAAACATGCCGGGCAAAAAATCCTTTCCGCCACCAATTCCTGGTTATACAGCCAAGGACAAATCCGCTATGAATCGACCAAGGGTATGGTTAGCACGCTCAGCATCATCATTTTAAAATCGACCACGGCGCATATTTTTCATATCGGCGATTCACGTATTTATCGTTTACGGCAGGGTAATTTTGAGCAGATAACCCGTGACCACCGCATCTGGGCCAAAGAAAAAAATTATCTGAACCGGGCAATGGGCATAGAACCGCGCCTGGAAGTCGATTATCAAACGCGTCCTTTGGAGAAAGGCGATGTTTTTTTGATGACAACCGACGGGATACATGACTTTTTCGATGAACTTACCCTGAAAAAAAACCTAACCGCCGGCATCCAATCCGGCATGGATTTAACCCTGATTGCCGAAAAAATCATGCAACAGGCTATCGATAATCACAGCGATGACAATCTGACCTGCCAACTGATCAAGATCGATGAACTCCCCGAAGCCAACGAAGATGAGATAATCCGTCGCCATACCAACCTGCCCTTCCCGCCACCTTTGGCACCGGGCATGGTGCTCGATGGGTATCGGATTGAGGCGGAATTACACGCCAGCAAACGCACCCAGATTTATCGAGCCTTGGACACCCAAACCGGCACGCAGGTTATTTTGAAAACTCCGTCCATACTCTATGACGACGACACCCATTACATAGAGCATTTTCTGCATGAAGAATGGGCGGGGAAACGCATTCATCACGACAATGTATTAAGAATACTCGGTACTAATCGGGAAAAAAGCTGTATTTATTACGTCACCGAATTTCTCGAAGGCCCGACACTTAGGCAATGGATAACCGACCACCCCAAGCCTGATATTAAAGAAGTCCGGAAAATAATCGAACAGATTGCCAAGGGGCTGCGTGCTTTTCATCGCATGGAAATGCTGCATCAGGATTTAAAACCTGAAAACATCATGTTCGATAAAAACGGCACGGTTAAAATTATCGATTTCGGCTCGGTTAAAATCGCCGGTATTGCGGAAATGACCCCGCTGGATCACAGCGAGGCGGAAAACATCCTCGGCACCTTAAATTACACCGCGCCCGAATACCATCTGGGGCAGCGCGGCACCGTAAAATCCGACCTGTTTTCGCTGGGTGTTGTCACCTATGAAATGCTTAACAACGCCTTGCCCTTTGGCCAGGAGTTGCCTGAAAAACCCGATAAAATAAACCTGGCAAGGCTTCACTATGTGCCTAGCTTCCATCGCAACGCCATGGTGCCGATCTGGATGGACGGTGCGTTAAAAAAAGCCACATCAATCAGCCCTCAATTGCGCTATGACGACTTATCGGAGTTTTTGTACGACCTGTCCACACCCAACCCCAAGTTCTTAAGTGCCGAAGAATCTATACCTTTAATACAGCGCAATCCGCTATTGTTCTGGAAAGGTTTGTCGGCGCTGCTGTTGCTGACAAACCTAGTGTTGATGTATTGGTTAGTAAAAGCGCAGTAGCCGAGGTCGGGTTACGCTAGCGCTAACCTGACCTACGCTGCTACAGCCTTATAATGTGGGCGTGATTTCAATCGCGTAGCGCGAATGAAATCACGCCCACAGTACGCATGGATACTGAAAAATAAACTGGGCGTATAGCTAGTTCGAAACCCACCTAACTACGGTATTTTTTCAACCACTCTTTAACAACAGGCCAGCCGCGTGTTAGCCATCGTTCTGTTACAAAAGCCGCAGCCGGTTTAATCTGCTTCGCAAGCGCCTTGGTATAAAGCCAGAACCTATCCGCAATTGACGCTTCCGAACTATCTCGCAGCTGCAAGTAACGCGAGCCGAAACCATCAACAAATATCGGCTTAAACCACCACATTTCTAAAATAGAAGTCACCCACATAAATAGGAATGAAACACCCATGCCCATACCGGCAAAAATAACCAGCCACGCGAACATCGGGTGAATTTTTGTCAACCACCAGGACAATATATCGGCGACAAGAAACGCATAAGGCATGCCGATGGCGATACACTTATATTGCGTGGTCGTGGTCTCCGCAAAACTGAAAATAAGCCCTACGAACATGAAAATGAAACTGATACCGAACAGATGGATATGTGAAATACGGGTCAGCGAGGCGAATGTCGCGCCGGTATCTTGTGTGGTTAAGGCTTTTAACGGCTCGAATTGGGTGAAATCAGGTATGCCCGATGCCTCCTTGTTATGGCACATCACACAACGGCTCTCGATTATTTTATCGATGCCGTCAGCCTTATAAGCATCGCTATCTGCGCCGTCCCTGACCCATTCCATGATCTTAAAGCGCTCCTGTTCCGGCGCGTTGTCCTTCATCGAACCGTTCAGTTTCTGCTCCAAAACCGTGCCTGAACGGTTGCCATAATAACTGTACACAATGTCATCGACCGACAAACCGAATTTTCCATCTGCCATGCCGTGGGTAAACAATATCTGGATCAATGCGAAAAGATAGCCGATGCCGACCGTGCACAGATAACCGGTAAACAAGACCTTGATAGGTGTATCGTGATCTTTTAGGGGGGTGTATTTTGTCGTCATAATGTCG
>JBCKWO010000080.1:0-7293 GCA_038922535.1 Methylobacter sp.
CGGTGCTTATTTTCGGTCGGTCAACATCTGTCGAACTTGGTTTTGGACAGGTAGAAAAAAGTTAATTAAACTTTAGTATTTAGTATTTTTAAAAAATCACTGCCTGAACAAGGCGGTGATTTTTTGTGTCTAGGGGAGCTGAAAAGCGTTTGCACCCATATTTTGGAGTAAGTAATGGCTAAAAAAATAACCGCGTATATTAAATTGCAGGTTAAAGCGGGCGAAGCAAATCCAAGTCCACCGGTAGGTCCAGCATTGGGTCAGCGTGGTGTTAATATTATGGAGTTTTGCAAGGCTTTTAACGCTAAAACACAGGACACAGAAAAAGGTATGCCCTTGCCTGTGGTGATTACTGTTTACAGTGATAGAAGTTTTACCTTTATTACCAAAACTCCGCCGGCTTCAATTCTTTTGAAGAAAGCGATAGGCATTAAAAGCGGAAGCAGCAATCCTAATACCAAGAAAGTGGGTACGGTAACCCGTGCGCAATTAGAAGAGATTGCGAAAACAAAAATGGAAGATTTGAATGCGGCAAATCTCGAAGCGGCAGTGAAAACAATTGCAGGCAGTGCGTATAGCATGGGTCTGAATGTGGAGGGATTATAATGGCTAAGTTGTCGAAAAAAGCGAAAATTATCAAAGGGAAGGTTGATAAAACTAAGCAGTATTCCATTACTGAGGCAGTACAGTTATTGAAAGAACTGTGTACGGCAAAGTTTAGTGAAGCTATTGATGTTAGCGTTAATCTGGGTGTTGATCCTCGCAAGTCCGATCAAAATGTCCGAGGTGCAACAGTGTTGCCAAACGGTACCGGAAAAACAGTCAGAGTAGCGGTTTTTACTCAGGGCCCTAATGCCGATGCGGCAAGAGAAGCTGGAGCTGACATCGTGGGCATGGAAGACTTGGCTGAGCTGGTCAAAAAAGGCGAAATGAATTTTGACGTGGTTATCGCCTCTCCTGATGCCATGAGAGTGGTTGGTCAGTTAGGTCAGATTTTGGGGCCTAGAGGTTTAATGCCTAATCCTAAGGTTGGTACCGTGACTGCCGATGTCGCCACCGCAGTAAAAAACGCCAAATCAGGTCAAGTGCGCTACCGGACTGATAAATCAGGAATTATTCATTGTACGCTGGGTAAGGTTGCATTCGATGCGACTGCTATTCAAGGTAACTTGGAGGCGTTGCTTGCGGATCTAAGAAGACTAAAGCCGACCGCAGCTAAAGGCATCTACATTAAGAAGATAACCTTGTCTTCGACTATGGGGCCTGGTTTGTGGCTGGATCAAAGTAGTATCTCGATTTAACGTTGTAAGAAGACTTTGGGTTGCCGACCCGTTCGGTAATCGTCAAAGACCGTAGGTGTTGTAAAACTTAATCTTTCCTACGTAGACGGAAGCTGGAACCTAAAAGCTGGGGAAAGGGACCGTAAGGGGTGTTCATAATGAATGCTTTTTATTAATTCTGGGGATAAATTCCGGAGGTAAGCTGTGGCACTAAATTTAGATAGCAAAAAAGCTGTCGTAGAAGAAGTCGCTGTATTCGCCGCTAAGGCTCATTCTGCCATTGCGGCAGAGTATCGTGGATTAACAGTTACGGAATTGACCGAGCTGCGTAAAACTGCGAGAGAGACAGGTGTTTATCTGCGTGTGGTAAAAAATACACTGGCAAAACGAGCGGTAGCCGGCACTGAATTTGAATGTATGCAAAGTGGACTGGTAGGTCCGTTGTTGATTGCGTTTTCAATGGAAGATCCAGGTTCTGCAGCGCGTTTAATCAGTAATTTCGCCAAAACTCACGACAAATTAATTACCAAGATAGTTGCTATTGGCGGACAGTCATTTGGTGGATCTGAGCTTGCTCGATTAGCCAGTCTGCCTACTCGCGATCAAGGCATTGGTATGCTGATGTCAGTAATGAAGGCGCCTACAGAGAAATTTGTGCGTACTTTGGCTGCAATTAGAGATCAAAAAGAAGCGGCATAGTAGAAAAACGCGTTGCAGTGCAACGTACTATTACCACAAACTAGTTAAAACTTATTATTTTAGAGGAATACACAATGGCAATTTCGCAAGCAGACATCTTGGAAGCGGTCTCAAAGATGAGCGTTATGGAAATCGTTGATTTGATTTCGGCGATGGAAGAAAAATTTGGCGTATCTGCGGCAGTTGCTGTAGCTGCGGCACCTGCGGCAGCGGCTGCGGTTGAAGAGCAAACTGAATTCGATGTTATTATGACATCTTTCGGCGAGAATAAAGTTTCGGTCATTAAAGCAGTGCGCAGTATCACTGGATTGGGCTTGAAAGAAGCTAAAGATGCGGTGGAAGGCGTTCCAACAACGGTCAAAGAAGCTATTTCTAAAGCCGAAGCTGAAGATGTTAAAAAGCTGCTTGTTGATGCTGGCGCGACCGTCGAAATTAAATAAGTTTGACTCTACGTAGAGTCGTTGGAATATAACGGCTCTACCAAATATGGCTGGTGGCAATCTTGTCACCGGCCTTTTACTGTTTGCAACAATTGCACGGTAGAAAATTATCTATGACGAAAAGGTTTGGAAGCGATATGTCCTACTCTTTTACAGAAAAAAAGCGTATTCGAAATAACTTTGGGAAACGTACTGAGGTACTGGATGTTCCCTATCTTCTGGCAACGCAGATTAATTCATATGCGGGCTTTTTGCAATCAGGCGTAACAGCTGAAAAGCGTAAAGCCAGCGGGCTGCATGCCGCATTTTCCAGTGTTTTTCCAATTGAAAGCCATTCCGGGTATGCGGTGCTAGAGTATGTGAAATATAGATTGGGGGAGCCTGTTTTTGATGTAAGGGAGTGTCAACAAAGAGGCGCGACTTACGCTGCACCCTTAAGAGTTTTAGTTCGACTCATTATCTATGATAAAGAAGCATCTGCGAATGCAAAAGTCGTTAAGGATATCCGTGAACAGGAAGTTTACATGGGCGAGCTGCCTTTGATGACGGACAACGGAACTTTTGTCATTAATGGAACGGAGCGGGTAATTGTTTCCCAGCTGCATCGTTCGCCTGGTGTTTTCTTTGACCATGATAAAGGCAAGACGCATTCGTCAGGAAAGCTGTTATTCAATGCGCGGGTTATTCCTTATCGTGGATCGTGGTTAGATTTTGAATTTGATCATAAAGATTGCGTTTTTGTTCGGATTGATCGGCGTAGAAAAATCCCCGCAACGATATTGCTTAGGGGATTGGGATACGATAACGAAGAAATGATCAAGATTTTCTTCGAAATGAATAAGTTTTCCATCGATGCGAAAAAATGTACTTTCCATATCGTCCCAGAGCGTATGCGTGGCGAAATTGCATCATTCGATATTAAGAGCAAGAAGGGTGAAGTCTTAGTTGAAGAGGGGCGTCGGATTACGGCTAAGCATATCCGTGAAATGATCAAATCCGGATTAACCGAAGTGGAAGTGCCTAAGGAATACCTGGTTGGTAAGATATTAGGGCATAACTTAGTTGACCGATCTACAGGCGAATTGATTGCTAATGTCAACGACGAGCTGACTATAGCCATTATAGATCGATGTATTGAAAGCGGTATTACCGATCTTGACACTCTCTTTGTCAATGATTTGGACAAGGGCCCGTACATGTCTAATGCGATGAGGCTGGATACGACATCCAATAGTCTTGAAGCATTGGTCGAAATATACCGGATGATGCGTCCAGGCGAGCCACCGACAAAAGATTCGGCTGAAAACCTGTTCCAAAACTTGTTCTTTACCAACGAAAGATATGATTTGTCTGCCGTTGGGCGGATGAAGTTTAATCGTCGCTTAGGTCGTCAAGAAACCACAGGTTCGGGTACCTTAACTAAAGATGACATCATCGATGTACTTAAAGAATTAATAAATATTCGTAACGGCAACGGTAATGTTGACGATATTGATCATTTAGGCAACAGACGCGTACGCTCGGTTGGTGAGATGATCGAGAATCAATTCCGTGTTGGATTGGTTCGAGTTGAAAGAGCCGTTAAAGAGCGGCTAACGCTAGCGGATTCAGAAGGATTGATGCCGCAGGAAATTATTAATGCAAAACCGGTTTCTGCTGCGGTAAAAGAGTTTTTTGGCTCTAGTCAGCTGTCACAGTTTATGGATCAAAATAATCCATTATCCCAAGTTACGCATAAACGCCGTGTATCGGCTTTGGGGCCGGGCGGTTTAGCCAGAGAACGTGCGGGCTTTGAAGTTCGAGACGTTCATGCGACGCATTATGGTCGCGTGTGTCCTATTGAGACACCTGAAGGCCCCAATATTGGCTTGATAAACTCATTATCGGTTTATGCGCGTACTAATCATTACGGTTTCTTGGAAACGCCTTATAGAAAAGTAGTCGATGGTAAGGTAACCGATCATGTCGATTATTTGTCAGCTATCGAAGAAGGTGAGTTCGTTATTGCGCAGGCTAGTGTGGCCGTGGATGCAAGCGGAAAACTGGTTGATGGATTGGTATCCTGTCGGCATAAAGACGAATTTACGTTGGCGATGTCTGACACCGTGCAATATATGGATGTATCTTCCAAGCAGATCGTATCGGTAGCGGCTTCTATTATTCCGTTCCTGGAACATGATGATGCTAACCGGGCGTTGATGGGTTCAAACATGCAACGCCAAGCCGTTCCAACGTTGAGAGCTGAAAAGCCATTGGTCGGCACGGGCATGGAAAGAACGGTTGCTAAAGACTCGGGCGTAACCGTGGTTGCAGTGCGTGGCGGTAAGATTGAAGCTGTTGATGCGGCTAGGATCGTGGTGCGCGTAAATGATACCGAAACGGAAACGGGTACGCCGGGTGTTGATATTTACAATCTGATTAAATATACACGCTCGAATCAGAATACCTGTATCAATCAAAAACCATTGGTAAAGCCGGGCGACATCGTTAGCGCCGGCGATATTATGGCCGACGGCCCGTCCACCGATATGGGTGAATTGGCATTAGGGCAAAACATGCTGGTCGCGTTTATGCCGTGGAATGGATACAACTTTGAGGATTCGATACTGGTTTCAGAGCGCGTCGTTAAAGAAGACCGTTTCACTACGATCCATATCGAAGAGAAAACTTGTGTAGCTCGCGATACCAAGCATAGCCCGGAAGAAATTACCGCGGATATCCCTAATGTCAGCGAAGAAGCGTTGTCGAAGCTTGATGAGTCCGGGATTGTTTACGTTGGCGCTGAAGTTAAAGGCGGTGACATTCTGGTAGGTAAGGTAACGCCAAAAGGCGAGACCCAATTAACGCCGGAAGAAAAATTATTACGAGCGATCTTCGGTGAGAAAGCGGCTGACGTCAAAGATACCTCATTACGGGTACCTGGAAGCATTGAAGGTACGGTTATCGATGTTCAAGTATTTACCCGTGATGGTGTAAAGAAAGACAAGCGGGCTCTGGATATTGAGCAGGAAGAAATCAAGCGTTACCGAAAAGACCTAGATGACCAGATGAAAATTCTTGAAGAAGATATTTTTGCCCGTGTTGCCAGACTGCTGATTGGACATGTTGCTCAATCAGGCCCTGGTCAATTGAAAGCGGGAACTGAAATAACGCAAGCTTACCTTAATGGCTTGAAACATTCAGAGTGGCTGAAAATCCGGATGAAGGATGAAGATATTAATCTTCAGTTGGAAACGGTAGTCGCTCAGGTGGAACAGCAAAGAAAAGACTTTGACGAGAAATTCGAAGTAAAGCGTAAAAAAATCACCATGGGTGATGATTTGGCGCCGGGCGTCTTGAAAATGGTCAAGGTTTATCTGGCGATTAAAAAGCGCATACAGCCGGGTGACAAAATGGCCGGACGTCATGGAAATAAAGGTGTTATTTCGATGATTAGGCCGATTGAAGATATGCCATATACCGCTGATGGAAACCCGATTGATATAGTCTTGAACCCATTAGGCGTACCCTCGCGGATGAACGTTGGGCAGGTGCTCGAAACGCATTTGGGCTGGGCGGCAAAAGGCTTGGGTATCAAGATAGGTAAGATGCTGGAAGCTCAGTATGATAAAGAAAAAGGCAAAGTAACCGCAATCAGGGATTACCTGGATAAAATCTATAACAGCAGCGGCCGTAAAGAAGATTTGGATTCATTTACCGATCAAGAAATCTTGGAAATGGCGGAAAATCTTGTTGACGGTGTGCCTATGGCGACGCCTGTATTTGACGGTGCCAGCGAAGATGAAATCCGCGCCATGTTGAGGTTGGCAGATTTGCCGGAACATGGGCAGGTTACGCTTTATGACGGCTTGACAGGCGAACCGTTTGAGCGCGAAGTCACCGTCGGTTATATGTATATGTTGAAATTGAACCATTTGGTCGATGACAAGATGCATGCGCGGTCAACGGGTCCTTACAGCCTGGTTACGCAGCAGCCATTAGGCGGTAAAGCGCAATTCGGCGGCCAGCGTTTTGGGGAAATGGAGGTCTGGGCGCTTGAAGCTTATGGGGCTGCCTATACCTTGCAGGAAATGTTGACAGTTAAATCTGATGACGTAACCGGTAGAACGCGGATGTACAAAAATATTGTCGATGGCGATCATAAAATGGAAGCCGGCATGCCGGAATCATTTAATGTTTTACTTAAAGAAATCCGCTCATTGGCTGTCAATATAGAGTTGACGCGGGATTAGGTGTGTAGATCAGGTTTAGCATAACCCGGCAGACCAATAACGAACCCATTGGGTAAGGGGCAGAAATGCCCTTGCCCAATCTATAGCCTGTAGCATTTAAAGAGGATAAGCTCTTGAAAGATTTAATGAATTTCTTGAAGCGTCAAGGTCGTACCGATGATTTTGACGGCATTAGCATTGGTTTGGCATCGCCAGATATGATCCGTTCTTGGTCGTATGGCGAAGTAAAAAAACCCGAAACGATTAACTATCGTACCTTTAAGCCTGAGCGTGACGGTTTGTTTTGCGCGAAGATTTTCGGCCCGGTCAGTGATTATGAGTGCCTTTGCGGTAAATATAAAAGATTGAAGCATCGCGGTGTTATTTGCGAAAAATGTGGCGTTGAAGTTACCTTGTCCAAAGTTCGTCGTGAAAGAATGGGGCATATTGATTTAGCCAGTCCTGTTGCGCATATTTGGTTTTTAAAATCGTTGCCTTCCAGAATAGCGTTATTATTGGATATGACGCTACGCGAAATCGAGCGCGTGTTGTATTTCGAATCCTTCGTCGTTTTAGATCCAGGCATGACCCCTTTAGAGAAAGGTCAGCTGCTTACCGATGACGATTATCTGGATACGGTTGAATTGCATGGGGATGACTTTG
>JBCKWO010000081.1:0-7256 GCA_038922535.1 Methylobacter sp.
GTCTCGGGCAGGTCGTCGAATGCCCAGCCGATGCAACCGGTGTAATTGAGCTCGTCGGCGGCAATCTGGTCGAAGCTGTCCCCGGCTTTGGCTGTATGCTTGAGCTGCAATTTTTTCAGGTCGCGCCCGTAATCGAGTAGCTGGCCTTGGTCGTCGATGACCCTGAAATTCATTCGTAAGTGGTCGGTCAGTGTGTCGGTGTTCCAGGCATTGAGCGGGATCGCCTCGCCGGTCAGTTTTCTTAGGCGATTGCCCAGCCATTCCTGCAACGAGCCTTTAAAGTCGGGTTCGATTTCAAGGCATTGTTTGACCGTCTCCGGCACCGGCACAAAATGCTTCCTGATGTTCTTGGGCAGGGCTTTAATCAGCGCGATGCATTTTTCTTCCAGTAAGCCCGGCACCAGCCAGTCGAAAGCGGTTTGCGAGACTTGGTTCAGTTGATACACCGGGATGACTGCGGTCACGCCGTCCTCGTCATGCCCCGGCTCAAACCGGTATTGCAGCGGGATGGTCAGGTTGCCTCTCGTTCCCATGCTCCTGCGTGGGAACGTGTCTGGAAAATCCCATTCGTTGACATAGTCCTGCTCTTGTTCCCGCGTTAAATCCTCCTTGGTTAAAAACAGGACTTTGGGGTTGGCGCGTTCCGCCGTCTTGCGCCACGTATCCAAGGTAACGCCGCTAAAAACTTCGGGCGGTAATTTGCTGTCATAGAACTGGTAAAGCCATTGTTCATCCTCGACCAAATCGACCCGGCGGCCTTTGTGCTGGATCATGCCCACTTCTTCGAGCAGTTTCTGGTTGGCGACATAAAACGGTGCGTTGCTATGGTAATCATGATCGACCAGCGCCGAGCGGATAAAAATCTCCCGTGCGGCCTTGGGGTCTACATGATCATACGGAATCTTACGCCCGGATTGCAGGGTCAAGCCATACAACAAGGTGCGCGAAGACACCCTACAGCGTGCGCCTTTCTTTTCCCAATGCGGATCGTAATAGTTGTGTTTGACCAAGTGCTCGGCGCATTGCTCTATCCACTCTGGTTCAATCCTGGCAACATTACGCGCATAAACCTTGCTGGTTTCGACCTGCTCTGCGGCCATGATCCATTTGGGCTTGAGCTTATGCAGACCGGAACCGGGGAAGATAAAAAACTTTAGACCGCGTGCGCCGAGATATTCGTATGGCTCATGGCGAAAACCGATATTGGATAACAGCCCCGGCAACAAGGCACGATGGATTTTTTCATAGCTAGCCTCATCAGTATTCGGCGTCATCTTCAACTCGCCTTTAACCACCTGCATGATTTGCGAGTGGATATCGAACCATTCGCGCATCCGCATATACGACAGAAAATTATCAGTGCAGTATTTGCGCAATTTGCTGTTGGACAGGTGTTTTTTCTGCTGCTCGTAAGTGTTCCAGATATTTAAAATCGTTAAAAAATCGGATTCAGGATGACGAAACGCCGCGTGTTTGGCATCGGCCTGCTGCATCTTATCAGCGGGTTTTTCGCGCGGGTCTTGTACACTTAATGCGGAAACGATAATCGCAACTTCGGTTAAACAGTGCTCATGCGCGGCGGCGATCAGCATTCGGGCAAGCTTAGGATCGGTCGGGAATTTGGCTAGCTGCTTGCCCACTTCGGTCAGCTTGCCTGCTTTATCCAACGCGTTGACTTCATGCAGGACGGCTTTACCGTCACGGATCATTTTGTCTTCGGGCGGCTCAAGGAACGGGAAGTCTTCAATGTCGCCGAGATTCAACGATATCATCTGCAAAATAACCGCAGACAAATTGGTGCGCATGATTTCCGGCTCGGTAAACTCCGGCCTAGCTAGATAATCATCGTGCGAATACAGCCGGATGCAAATACCTTCGGCAACCCGGCCGCAGCGGCCTGCCCTTTGATTGGCGGAAGATTGCGAGATACGTTCAATCGGCAAACGCTGGATCTTGCTGCGATGGCTGTAGCGGCTGATCCGGGCGTGGCCGGTGTCGATCACGCTTCGGATGCCGGGGACGGTCAGCGAGGTTTCCGCGACATTGGTCGCCAGCACAATGCGCAGTTTGCCGCCTTTGGGTTTGAACACCCGTTCCTGTTCGCTGACGCTGAGTTTCGAATACAGCGGCAGGATTTCATATTGGGTCGGATGATGCTTTTTCAGGTTGTCGGCGGTTTCCCTGATTTCCCGCTCGCCGCTAAGAAAAATCAGTATATCGCCGCGCAAATCCCGGTACAGCTCATCAACCGCATCCAGTATCGCGTTTTGCAGATCGTCTGTAGTTTCATCCTCTTCTTCGCGTTGCTCGATAGGCCGATAACGCATTTCGACCGGATAAGTCCGCCCTGAAACTTCGATAACCGGCGCATTGTTAAAATGCGTAGAAAAGCGTTGCGTATCGATGGTTGCCGAGGTAATGATCAGCTTTAAATCGGGGCGCTTGGGCAGCAGCCACTTCATGTAACCGATCAGGAAATCGATATTCAAGCTGCGCTCATGCGCCTCATCGATAATGATGGTGTCGTATTGATTTAAGTAAGGATCATTGTGCGACTCGGCCAATAAAATACCGTCGGTCATCAGCTTAACTAACGATTCGGAATGGGTTTTGTCGTTAAAGCGGATTTTATAACCGACCGACTTGCCCATCGGTTCGCCCAGCTCTTCGGCGATACGGTCGGCGACGGTGCGCGCGGCAATCCGTCGGGGCTGGGTATGGCCGATAAAGCCCGCCGCGCCACGGCCTATCGACAGGCAAATCTTCGGCAGCTGCGTGGTTTTGCCGGAGCCGGTTTCGCCGCACAGTATCACCACCTGGTGTTCTTTTATCAGTTTGGCGATGTCGTCTTTTTTACCGGTGACCGGCAAATCAGGGAATGTCAGCGTGGGAATACTGGCGAGACGTTTGTTCCTAGCCGCGACCGACCGTTCAATACGGCTTGCCAGCGCATTTAATTCTTCTAGTGAATTCTTGCTGCGGCAGCGGTCTAACTGCCGCTTTAATACTGGCCTGTCCTGGTTAAGACAATGTGCTAACTGGTGGGTGAGTTGCTTGATAAGATCGGGGTTGGACATCAAAAACAGCCGGATAAAATGGGGGCATTATACGTTAATTTTGCCTAAACCATCAGGAGAGCGGCATAAGCCTATATCTCCACCATCCTGTTCCGATCGAAAGCCGATACGATTTTTTTGCCTAAATAGCCTCTGGGATTGCACAATATTCTGGCACCCGATAGTCGGTAATCAGCCGGGCTATGCACACGCTGAAAATCATGGAGACGAGTGATTTTTAGCCACCCGATAGCGCCAGGTGCATGTGTTTTCACAAGCAGCTTCATCGCGCAGTGAAAATGCAGGCTTTACCGAAAAGCGCGTCAAAGTCATTGCGAGAACGATGCCGAACACCCCTTGTTGGGTGTTTGACGAGAGAAGCAGGACGAGCGGGGCCGTAGGAACATTAATTCGTCGCGTAATTTTTGCGCTTGCTTGGGCTGGGATGCCCAAAACAAGCTATCGCAAAAATAGCGACTCCCCGCTGACCGTGGAACCAGACCGCAATTTCGTGTTCATGCAGCAACGGTTTCAAATCATTACAATAAGCCAGCTTCTTAAGCGCACGGGACGAATCGTTCCAGCTCCACAGCGATGGCGCGTGATGGGTTATGGCGGCTGTTTTTCGTGAAAACGGCTGGGCTAATTGCTGTTCTAGCCACGCCTTTGAACTTTGATGCAACTGACAAAAATCCGCCCCATCAAAAGCTTTCTCGTCCAATCGGATTCGCCTGAAATCATTTAAAGGCTTGCCTAAAGCCTCGGCTTTTTTATCGCCCTCAACAAACAGGTCGGCTCAAAGGGTGCAACCTAAAAACGTACGCCTTGAAAAATAAAACAATCGTTCGCAAGAAAATACACATTGCTGCCTGCACAGTGCCGGCGGATCAACTGTAACGTTTGGCGGTAAGCATGATGATAAAATTCGTGGTTACCGGCAACGTAAATAACCAGTTTATTAAACATTTTAAGCCAATCGATAACTTGCGTACCGATGCCGATGTCGCCTGCTGCGACAATGATATCGGCGTCATTATCCGAAGCTTCCAACAACCCAAACTCCAAATGTATATCGAAAAAATAATTTATCCTCACACTAAACCCTACTCAATAGCCTGCATCGGCGTATAATTTAACAACATTCTTCCAGATAACTCTGACCATTTCCAAGAGATTTTGTATATGCCTATTAGTCTTAGAAAAATCACCCATCAAGTTTTAGTCGGTAATGTTAAAGTCGGCGGCGGTGCTCCTGTCGTCGTTCAGTCAATGACCAATACCGATACCGTTAACATTACTGCGACCGTTAACCAAATCATTGAACTGGCCGACGCCGGCTCCGAAATTGTCCGCATCACGGTCAATTCCGAGGAAGCGGCTGCGGCCGTTGCCGAAATCCGCAATCAATTGGATAAAAAAGGCAACTCAACCCCCATCGTTGGCGACTTTCATTTTAACGGCCATAAACTGCTGGAAAAATACCCAGACTGCGCGCACGCTTTGGATGCATACCGCATTAATCCAGGTAACGTAGGCCGTGGTAAAAGCCGTGACCCGCAATTTCAGCAAATGATTGAATTTGCCTGCCAATATGACAAACCGATACGCATCGGCGTCAACGGCGGCAGTTTGGATCAAGCGGTGTTCACCCGTTTACTGGATGAAAACAGAAGCCTGAAAACACCGGAACCGTTGGCGGCTGTCACTCGCCAAGCGATAATACTGTCCGCACTTGAAAGCGCCGCTAAAGCCGAAGAGATTGGCTTAAGCAAAAACAAAATCATCCTGTCCTGCAAGATCAGCAATGTGCAGGAACTGATCAATATCTACGAAGACCTTTCCAGCCGTTGCGATTATGCGCTGCACCTAGGGCTTACCGAAGCCGGCATAGGCTCCAAAGGCATCGTCTCTTCGGCCGCCGCTTTATCGGTATTACTGCAGCAAGGCATCGGCGACACCATCCGTATTTCCCTGACGCCCGAACCCGGCGCATCCAGAACCCAGGAAGTCATCGTCGGCCAGGAAATCCTGCAAACCATGGGTTTCCGCTCATTCACCCCGATGGTCATCTCCTGCCCCGGTTGCGGCCGCACCACCAGCGATTATTTCCAAAAACTGGCGATGGACATCCAAAGCTATTTACGCGATCAAATGCCGGTATGGCGCACCCAATATCCAGGTGTTGAAGCCATGGAAGTAGCGGTGATGGGTTGCGTGGTCAATGGGCCCGGTGAAAGCAAAAGCGCCAATATCGGCATCAGCCTGCCCGGCACCGGCGAAACCCCGGTAGCACCGGTTTATGAAGACGGCGAAAAAACTGTCACGCTAAAAGGCGACCGCATCGCCGAAGAGTTTCAGGAAATCGTGCAGCGTTATATCGAAACGCATTACGCGCCGTAAGCGTCAGCAATGGAAGTAGGGGGTGATCGCAAACGTTTGGTATTAGCAGGGAGTCACCACTTTGTTCGGTAATTGGCGAAACGTTAGGGGCGGGCTTGTAAATCCACGCCCCGCTTTGAGGGCTGGAACTCAGGAACCCGCTCAGCCAACCCCAATCTTTCCCTAAAGCTGATGGCGATTTTTTAACAGAACGCCCCGATATTTTTCAGGCCGAAAGAGTGACTTTTAATGTCGAAATCCGTTTACATGCTGGATACTAACACTTGCAGCTTTTTGATCCATAACCAGCCCGACTATTTGCTTGATAAACTGTTTGCGCCGATTGGCAATTGACCAGGGGAATTGCTGTATTGCGTACTCTACAGCATTGGAATAGTCGACCAAACCAAGTTAGTTTTGCCCTCTCCTTTTATTATTGAGTTGCCATTTTGAAATAAAATGGCCACTTTATGCGTTGACATCAACCTCTGTTGTTTCTGAGGTTAGCGACACACATACAAGCGACTCCCTGGATTTGATACGTTCTTTGGCCGTAGCACTGCTGGCACCCTTGCAACGGCTCGGGTCACGCCGTCATTAAGCAGACCATCGGTCATCAACGATAACCCTTATTCAGAACACTGAAATATCGCCCGGACTACCCGTTGCAAGCCTTTGCCGACCTGACGGCCGCGAGGCAATAGGTCACCGGATAGTGTGATGGTACAACCATGAACATAGGCACAGCAGTATCCGCTTTGTTACGCCAGCCAACTTGGACGACAAACTACTGACCTTGCGTAAGGCTGGGAGGGGAGCGAGGTCGATTCAAACTTACTGCAATGGCCACCAAAAGCTTTCCAGTATTCACCGCTTCATCTGCAATCGCATAGATTGTTTGCACGAAATAACTCAAACTTAACCCATCAAACCGATCTCCCGCGCCCATCTACCCGCTTGCTTGACGGACTGGATTGGCCAGCGCTCAACGAACTCATCGAGCACTGTTTTGGTGTGCGGATTCACTACAGTCAATCTAAAAAATGGATAGCCATTGATGGCAAAGCGCTACGAGGCACACTGGATGCAGGTGAAAAGCAAAATCTGATTTTAGCGGTTAATCATGACACTCGCGAAGTCGTAGCCCAAGCCAGACAATGTGAAGATAAATCCAGTGAAATTCCGGTAGTGCGGGAGCTCTTAAAAGACAGCGGCTTGGAGAATCAAAAAGTGTCGCTGGATGCCCATCACTTTAATCCGACCACTACGGCACAAATTCATCAGACTGAGGGTATTTATTTAACGCGGGCCAAAAACAATCAAGCGACATTCTTGACGCAATGTAAGCAATTGCACCAGCAGCTACCGGCACTCGCCGAAACGACCAGTCCTGAAAAGGAGAATGGACGTGTCACCACACGCCATGCCCAGCTGTTCCCCTTAGCATCGTTAACCTTGGATGCGCGATGGCAACATAGCGGCTTATCGACGCTCATCGTTGTGGAGCGCGAAACATTCGATATGGGCAGTCAGCTTACCAGTTTTGACACCTCTTATTATGTGAGCAATTCCGTACTCGAAGCCAAGATCATCAAGCCGCTTACCGAGGAGTTGGCTCGGGCTATCCGTCGTCACTGGGGCGTAGAATCCAATAACTGGATTCGTGATGTCACCTTCAATGAAGATCGAATCAAAACTAAATCTGGAAACCAGGCACAAATCATGGCGTTGTTGCGAGGGCTTGCTATTGAGTTGATCAGAAAAATATCACCTAAAAACTTTCAAGCCGCCATTGAAAATTTCGCAGATTCTATTTCCATA
>JBCKWO010000082.1:0-7147 GCA_038922535.1 Methylobacter sp.
TGGTTATGGGCGCTCACATAAATGTTGTATGTAATTCAGATGGGATATAACAGCCTCAATAATGCAGAATCGATCAAGAATTTTGCCATTCAACAGACAAAATCCGTGGCTTTTGTTTGGAAATAAAAAAACGTCAGACCAGTGTTATTTGGCGAAGTTTAAGCAGGCCGAGAAAGAAACTCCACAAAACCAATTGAATGACTTGTTTACATTTAAGCATGGTTTTTTACTCTTTAGTGAACCAGTGAGTGTCCAGACACTGCCGGAGTTTCATGCGGGTTCGCGACAAGGTAACCCACAATTGATTAGTCGAATTAAGATCCAGAACCTTACAGCAGTCTTCACTGGACAAATCTTCCAAGGTACGCAGCATGAATAAATCAGCCATGTTTTTAGGCAGTCTGGACAGACAGTCATTAAACACTTGCCAGAATTGTTCATTATCTAAAGATTTATCCGGGGTTGCCCATTCTACCAACGAGACTTGCCAGTTTCCCTGTTCATCAAACTGATGAGCCAATAAATCATCGCCCAGGTCTGTTTCGCTGAGCGTTGACGTTTCGTGCCGGTTTTTTCGAAAGTGGTCGATAATCTTATGCTTCAAAATACCTATCAGCCAGGTTCGGACTGTCGATTGTCCGGTAAAGTTTTTAAATCCCTGAAGCCCGGCTAACAGGGTATCTTGCACCAGGTCTTCAGCCGTGGCTTCCGAGCGCACTCTCAGCAGCGCGTAACGATATAGCATGTCGCCATAGTCCTTCAGCCATGTCTCAGGCTCAGATGTTGCTGACGGGGTCATAGGAAATCCTTAGGTTTTCTCTTAAATTTGTATTATAAGCAATTTTAGGCGGTTCTTTAAGGCAAATTATGGAATCCAACGCGTAACCTACAGTAGCTTGTTAAAACATTAATGTACCTGTAGCTTGGCTTACATTCTTTATTGCTCCTGTATTAAATGCCCTGTTGTAAAGGTTGTCAGGTTTTACCCTTTTTTCCGACTAATTAATAATGGATAGATTATCAAGCCTGCTTTTGTCCAATCACAACCCTTAGATGAGGATACGCAACAATGAAATGGTTATTCGGAGACTGGTATGACCTGCTCGGCGCGCCCTGGGCGCAGATAGCTCTGGTCGTGTGCGCGATACTCTGCGGGACGTTAATCGGCGGGGAGCGGGAGAAAAATATCAAACCCGCAGGCCTTCGCACGATGATCCTGATTGCGCTGGGCTCCGCGCTGTTTACGATGGTTTCCTACCTGTTGGCGGGCGATGACGGCGACCATGGACGGGTCGCGGCGCAAATTGTTTCGGGTATCGGCTTTTTAGGCACCGGCGCCATTTTGCATGATACCGTCCGCATCAGGGGACTAACGACCGCCGCAACTATTTGGGTTATGGCCGCGCTTGGCATGCTCTGCGGTGTCGGTTACGGCGGCGCGGCAATCGGATTAACCAGTGCCGTGTTATTGCTATTGATCCTGTTAACGTGGGTGGAAAATCGCTATTTGGGCTCCTGTTACTACGCCAACGTTACGCTGGTTTATGATGACGACGGCGGCAAAACCAGCGTAAAAGTCGATTCGGTTCTGGAGGATTACAGGATCCCGCCAAGTTCAGTCAGTAAAGCACTCAATGACAATGGTATGGTCGAATTGACATTGACCTACTGCAATGCGCATAAACATCATAAAGCTTTTTTGATGAAATTTTCCGAAATGCCGGAAATAAAATCGATCAAACGGTAATGGGTTGAACCTGTATTTTTGCATGGATATCGATTCTAATTTTCCAAAAAGGCATAGCTTAAACTATTGTCCGGATTTCGGGGGGCGCTATATTAAATGTCATTTTGCAGAAAATCGGCAAAAACCCGGAGTTTGTGTTTACCTATCGAGGCAATCCAGTTGCAAGGATAAACAACCATCGCTGCGAGACAGGAGTCGAGTAGTCCCCAGAAGCGATAGTGCATGTGTTTTCACGAAGCGTCTTTTTGCGTAGTGAAAATGCAGGCTTTTCGAAATCGCGTCGAGTCATTGCGAGAACGATGTTGAATACCCCTTGTTGGGTATTCAACGAGAGAAGCAGGACGGCTGGGGCAGCCGCAGGCATAGCGGTCGCGTAGTTTTTGCTGCTTTTGGGGCAGGGATGCCCAAAAAAGCTTTCGCAAAAATAGCGACTCCCCGAGTTTGGCGTAAGGCATTGAAACGTGCGGATATCAAAGACTTTCGCTGGCATGATTTGCGACACACCTGGGCGAGCCAGCATGTACAACAAGGTACGCCGTTATATGTATTAAAGGAGCTTGGAAGGATGTGAAGATGGTAATGCGCATTTGTCGCTCGAGCATCTTGCGGAGCATGCCAATAGGTTAGAAGGTTTTACGTGACAAATTTACTACACTGATATTTTAGACATAAAAAAAGCAGTCGCCATGTTAAGCTAACTGCTTGTATTTATTGTCTTTGCTGGTGGGTCGACCGGGATTCGAACCCGGGACCATCGCATTAAAAGTGCGGTGCTCTACCAGCTGAGCTATCGACCCAACAAAGACTGCCTATTATACCGACTAATCCAGCTATGGCAACCTTTTTTAGCTTGATTGATACCGGGTCGAGTCTTGTATCTTAGCTTCAGCAAAGCCTATTTTTCTTAAACGACAGGCATCACAGACTCGACAGGCACGGCCTTGTTCATCGGCGGAATAACAGGAGACTGTGCGTCGATAATCCACACCTAATTCAATACCCTGCTTAATGATTTCCGACTTGCTGAGTGCAATCAATGGGGTATGTATGGTGAAATGCTCGCCTTCCACTCCCGCCTTGGTAGCAAGGTTCGCCAGTTGCTGGAAAGCTTTGATAAATTCTGGCCTGCAATCTGGATAACCGGAATAATCCACGGCATTAACACCGATAAAGATGTCGGTTAATTTTAGAACTTCTGCCCAACCTAAGGCAAAGGATAGAAAAATCGTGTTCCTTGCCGGCACATAGGTTACCGGTATGCCCTCCTGCGGGGAGCTGGGCACGGCAATATGCTCGTCGGTCAGCGCGGAGCCGCCAATCGAACCTAAACCCAGCTTGATGATTTTATGATCCTCAACTTGATAATCTGCCGCTATCTGTGCAGCCGCTATCAGCTCGGCATTATGCCGCTGACCGTAATCAAAGCTTAAGGCGTAGCATTTGAAGCCTTGCTTTTTTGCAAGGGCAAGTACGGTGATTGAATCTAATCCCCCTGACAGAAGGACGATGGCTTTTTTTTGCATGTCGGTTTACTTACCTTGAGCATCATCCCAAAGTATTTTATGTAGTTGGAGTTGAAAACGGACAGGCAATCTGTCCTTAAGAATTTTTTCGGCAAGCTCGGTCGGATTTTGCTGCCTCCACACCGGCGAAAACAATATGTCGCAACGATTAGGCAAATTATATTCGGTTAAAATAGCCTTCGACCAGTCATAATCCTCATCATTACCGATAACAAACTTAACCTGATCTTTTGCGGTCAGATATTCGATATTTTGATAACGGTTTTTACTTAATTCCCCTGAACTTGGCGCCTTAAGATCCATGACTTTAACTACACGCGAATCGACTTCCGAGACATCAAGCGCACCGCTGGTTTCAAGTGAAACGATATAACCTTTATCAAGTAGCTTTGTCATTAACTCAAGACAGGCTGGCTGCGCCAAAGGTTCGCCCCCAGTTACGGTGATATGCCGGGTGCCGTATTGCTCGGCCTCTGCAATAACGGCATCAATCTCTATTTTTTTACCGCCGGTAAAAGCATAGGCCGTATCGCAATAAACACATCTTAATGGGCAGCCGGTAAGCCGAATAAATACAGTGGGCAGACCTACGGTATTCGACTCACCCTGTAACGAATGAAAAATTTCAGTTATGCGCAACAAAGTCACAACTACTCCTTATTTAATATCATCAAGCAACAGTATTTTTTTCGCCGCCAATCGAGCCGCTGTAGAGCCCGGAAAGTCCACGGTAACGCGTGTTAAATATTCACGCGCCTTGACTGTATTTTTCTGATCAATCTCGATAGTGCCCAGCTTCAATAAAGCATCCGGCACTTTTGAACTACTCGGATAATTTTCAATTACGCTATTAAAGGCTTTACGCGCCAAATCAATATCCTGATTAATCCTATAGGCCTCACCCAACCAATACTGAGCATTGTTCGCATGCTCGCCCTTAGGATTTTTACCCAACAATGCATTGAATTCAGCAATTGCCTTGCCTCTATGCCCATTTCTAAGTGCTTCATAGGCCTGTTGGTATTGCTGCTTTTCATCGCCTACCGGAGAATCAGCAGGAGCGGAAGCTTCGCTCGAGGCTTGCACAGCATCCTGTTTTGGGGCTACGACTGGAGCCACAACTTGAGGCTCGCTCACCTTAGCTTCAGGCTCTACCGAATCCTCTTGCATCTGGGAGTTTTCAGCAACCGCTGGCTTAACACCCTCAGCTTTTTTCTCCAGGCCTTGCATGCGCTCGTCAAAATCCGAATACATCGTGCTTTGCGATTTCTTCATCTCGGCAATAAGATAAGCTTGTTCTTCCATCTCGCCTGTAAGCAGTCGCACGTCAGTTTGCAATTGCTCCAGCCGCTTCATCACTTCATACAGCGCATTGCTAGCAGCCGGCTTTACAGCACTGACCTCACCCTCCGGATACATTGAATTGTCGATGACCGACGGCAACGATTCAGCACTTACAGCGCTGCAAACACACAGCAACAGCATGACAAGACGAGCTTTCATTTATTTGCCTTGATAAACCAATTCAACGCGACGATTAAGCTCCCAAGATGCTTCGTCGTGCCCAAATGACGCTGGCTTTTCTTCGCCGTAACTGACGACTTCTAACTGACCGTCAGATACACCTTGCACTTTCAACATACTGGCTATGGATTTTGCGCGTTGCTCACCCAGTGCGATGTTGTACTCACGCGAACCACGTTCATCACCGTGACCTTCCATGACAACACGTTGACCAGGATGCGCCACCAAATATTGTGCATGCGCTGCAATGACTGGAACAAAGTCGTCCTGAACCTGACTGCTATCCAACATAAAATAAATGGTGCCTTTTGACAACGGATTGTTCGGATCGCTGAATTCAGGGCCTATACCGGCATTAGGATACATTCCCGACCCGGATAAGTCTGATCCATTATTTAAACCACTGGTTGATGCATCATTGATACCACTGGCAGCATTTTGAGTGCCGTCAGTCAGGCTTGCGTCTTTTTCATCTTCACTGCAACCCGATAGGATTACCGCGCTTATTGCTAATACTAATACTGTTTTATTCAATTTCATTTTCATTTTTAATTCCCAAGAAGTAATCTATTAATTCAAAAAATCGTGTTGCATCCAACCTAACTAGGGTGACCATGCCGGTTCGCGAACTTCACTGCCATCAAACACCAGCTTCTGTTGCATTTTACCATCCAATGATACGGCCGATAAGTAACCTGCATTGCCTTTTCGGGAAGCATACAAAATCATACTGCCATTCGGTGCAAAACTTGGGGATTCATCGGACCGACCATCAGTTATTACATTAATCGACTTGGTCGCCAACTCCATCACAGCGATACGATAATCACTGCCATTGCCATGCACCATCGCTATACTTCTGCCATCCGGTGAAAAACTGGCCCTAGCATTATAACTCCCTGAAAATGTTAGCCTTTTTTCTTCCCCACCCTGACTTGACACAATATACAACTGCGGCTTTCCGCCTCGATCCGAGGTGAAAACAATGCTACTGCCGTCAGGAGACCAGGTGGGCTCGGTATCAATTGCAGAATTTCTAGTCAATTTAGTTAAAGAACGCGTCACCAGATTTAAGATGTAAATATCGGGACTGCCATCTTTAGATAAAGTCAAAGCCAATTTCCCTCCATCGGGCGACCAGGAAGGTGCGCCATTGATACCGGGGAATTCGGCAACTCTCGCCCTCTCTCCGGTAGCCAAGGTCTGAATATAAATTGCGGCTGATTTTTTCTCAAATGACACGTAGGCTAATTTTCTGCCATCAGGCGACCACGCCGGGGACATCAACGGCTCTGCGGATGAAGCTATGGTTTGCGCATTGAATCCATCCGCATCTGAAATCAGCAGCTTATGGGTACTTTGCCTGCCTTGTCTGCTGCTGGTAATGTAAGCAATCCGACCGCTAAAAACGCCTTTTTTACCGGTTAATTTTTCAAAAATTAGATCGCTGATATGATGAGCTGTTCTGCGTAAGTCGCCTGCCGACGATGTCATGCGGTAACCCATCACTGGTTGGCCCTTATAGACATCGAACAATTGAAACTGGACATTATACTGCCCCTGATTTTCAGTCACTTGACCGATAACCATGTAATTCTGGCCTAGAGCCTGCCAGTCATTAAACTGAATCGCCTCGGCAGTACTGGGTCTCCCTGGCATACCTTGTTTGTCCAGCGTTTTAAAATAACCGCTACGCCCTAAGTCCGCATCGACCACGAAACTCACATCGACCGGAACGCCCGATGCCCCTTGCATAGCAAAAGGAACCACTGCAATAGGCAATGCACTCTCAATGCCCTCAGTAATTTCAATGGTCAGCTCTGCATAACTACTTGGCACATAGAAACAAACCAGTCCCATCAACAAAATTTTTCTAAAAAAACTCACTTGTTTACCTCAGTAACTTAACCGAAAAAGGACTCAAATAATTGGCGCCCACTCATCAACGACATCTTTGTAATGATAATACCGTGTTTCTAATTTTATCTGGAGCGGTCCGGGTCGAACAAGAACTTAAATGACTTAAACTCTTTAGCCGACAACTCTTTATCTTTAGGTACCGGAAGCGGCGATGCTTTATGAACAGCATTTTCCGCTGAACGGTCAAAAGCCTCATCCCCACTGGTCGTAACAACCACGACATCTATCACCGTACCATCGGACATCAATCTGACCTGAATCGTACACTTCAAACCCTCTGGAGCGGAAACCGGACGAATCCAGCTATGGGCTACTTTTTGCCGAATGGCTGCAGCGGCAGTTTTTATCGCCAGCTGGTCTTGTTCTGCATCCATTCTGGCCTGTTCTGCATCCATCCTTGCTGCTTCAGCCCGCTCTGCTTCAGCTTTGGCTT
>JBCKWO010000083.1:0-6967 GCA_038922535.1 Methylobacter sp.
TGGTGCTCAACGGTCTCCGCCAAACTCCACTCATATTTACTGCTTTCTCTGGAAATATATTGCTATTATTCTGTGCGGTACATATCATTTGAGAATACCAATCAAGTAAAAGTGGGTGGATAAAATGGATACAGCAAAAATTTTTTGGTCTGGCAGGTCGCAGGCGGTTAGGCTTCCAAAAGAATTTCGATTTAATAGTGCCGAAGTGCGCATCAGGCGGCATGGCAATGCCGTCATCCTTGAGCCCGCAACAACTGACTGGAATTGGTTGAGTGCTTTGACAGGGTCACTCGATATGGATTTTGTGGCTGCGGTCAGTGAGCAACCGGCATATCAGCCACAGGTTGATGTGGATGATTTCTTTCGATGAAATATTTATTGGATGCCAATGCCGTGATCGCATTGCTCACCGGCAAGTCGAAAGTGATGGAGCGTGTTCGTCAATATTTGCCTAGCGATATTGGAATCAGCTCAATTGTTGTTCACGAACTTTTCTACGGGGCGTTCAAAAGCCAGCGTTCAGAAACGAATGTGGCGTTGGTTGATTTCTTGCAATTTGAGGTGGTGGATTTTGACAAGGAAGATGCTCGCTGCGCGGGTGAAATACGTGCCGCTCTTGCCGCAGACGGAAAGCCTATTGGGCCATACGACGTGCTGATTGCCGGACAAGCATTCGCAAGAGGCTTAGTTCTAGTGACCCATAATGTTGGTGAGTTTGAGCGGGTAGCGGGGCTGCATATTGAGGATTGGGAATGATAGTAATCACCGAGGGTGTGCGTAAATTGAGTTTGTCGCAAAACAAAAAATGTGACCCATGGTAACAGTAGTCATCGTCAACTGGAACGGCGAGCGCTTTCTCGAACGTTGCCTGTCGGCATTATTGGCGCAGACGGTTGCGCCGCACGAGATCATTCTGGTAGATAACGCGAGTTCGGATGCTTCGCTCGACATTGTGCGGCGCTTTCCATCGGTGCGTTTGCTGGCGCAGAATGAGAATCTCGGCTTTGCGCGCGGTAACAATCTGGCAATCGAGGCGGCTGCAGCTGAATCAGATTGGATCGCGTTGCTTAATCCGGATGCATTCGTGGAGCCGCACTGGCTGGAGGCGTTATTGTTGGCGGCGCATGACTATCCGGCCTTCAACGTATTTGGCAGCAAGCTGGTGACTGCGGCGGATCCTTCTGTATTGGATGGGGCCGGCGATGCGTATCACATCAGCGAACTGGTGTGGCGCATGGGGCACGGCGCAGCCGTATCGTCTTTTTCGGAGCAGGTGCTCGAGGTGTTCTCGCCGTGTGCAGCGGCGACGATGTACCGGCGCAGCGCATTACTTGAGGTGGGCGGTTTTGATGAGGATTATTTTTGCTATGTGGAAGATGTGGATCTCGGTTTCCGTTTAAGGCTGGCGGGGTATCGTTGCCTCTATGTGCCGCCCTCGGTGGCGCATCATGTCGGTTCGGGTACGACGGGCGGGCAGCGTAGCGATTTTGCGGTGTATCACGGGCATCGCAATTTGGTGTGGACTTATGTGAAAAATATGCCGGGAGTGTTGTTCTGGGCATTTCTGCCGTTGCATCTGGCGATGAACCTGGTTGCGCTCTTGGTGTTTACCTTGCGCGGGCAAGGGGTGGTGATGTTTCGTGCCAAGCGGGATGCTGTGTTGGGGTTGCCGAAAATGTGGGCCAAACGCCGACAAGTTCAGTTTGGCCGGAGGGTGACAGTTGGGGAGATATGGCGGGTGCTCAATAAGAGTTTGATTGGGAGGTAGGTCGGGATTCAAGAGGCAAGGTTCAAGACAGGGGCAAGGTTCGAGTTAAAAGACAGGTTCAAGGACGAGCTTGGTAGTGTGGCGTTGTCTTGCCCTTAATATCAATCTACGAATGGATTCAGCAGTGGGACGTTAAATCGCTCGAAATCTCGGATGTTCCGTGTGACAACAGTCATTTGATGAACGAGCGCGGTCGCCGCAATCATCGCATCTTCGTAAACGGTATCGGATTGTCGATGCATCATTTTTGCCCATAGTCGAAAAGTAACGGCATCCATAGGCAGTATGTTATAGGTGGCGGCAACCTGATCGGCCCACATCTGTAGTGATGCCGCTTTGATGGCATCCTGTTCTCGGGTAATTTCAATGCCTGCTTGTAGTTCACCGATGGTTACGGCACTTAGATGAAGGTCTGCATCAGAGACTGATTCAATCCATGACACAACAGCCACGTGCGGGCGGATACGTCGCAATTCTGAAACGATATTAGTATCAAGAAGGTACATGATCTATAGCTCTGGTACAGCGCGACGTTTCAGTAAACCGCGTTTTGGCAATTCAAAATCAACACGATCAAGCTCTGAAAGTAGCAAGCTTTTTAGAGAGGGGCGCGCAGCACTATTAAGCCTCTTCCATTCGTTTATTGGAACGAGAACGGCAGTTTCTGTACCGCGCCGCGTAACTAGTTGGGGGCCGTCATTAACACACGCATCCAACAACTCGCTGAAACGTGCTTTAGCATTTTGTACCGGCCAAATATTCATCACAAAATCTCCTCAAACTAGTCAGATGCCTAGTCTATCAATTTTATGGTTATAACGCTAACCATAAAATAAATATCGTAACTACCCTATTAAATTGGAAATGGAGTCAGTATTCTTGGGTGTACTGAGGAGCTAATATGGCGACGCTGACTGCACGTAATTTTGATGATGATCTGAAATCGACCCTGCGGGTGCAGGCGGCACGTCATGGGCAATCCATGGAAGAAGAGGTGCGCAGTATTTTGCGTCAGGCGTTGACCCAAGCCACGCCTGCAACGGGTTTGGGCCAGCGTTTGGCTAGCCGCTTTCAGGCAGTGGCGACCGAGTTGTCGATCCCGCCGAGATCGCTGCCGCGCACGCCCTTGAACTAGGATAAATCAGCATGATCTTGCTGGACACCAATGTCTTGTCCGAGTTCATGCGTCCAGTGCCTACTAAAGAGGTTGTGGCGTGGCTCGATGCGCAGGTGCCCGGGAAGGTATGGGTATGCGCCGGGACCCGTGCCGAAATTGAGCTGGGTGTTGCCCTGATGCCTGATGGGCAGCGCAAACTGGGGTTGCAGCGGGCCGCCGAGGCGATGTTCGCGGAAGAATTTGTCGGGCGTTGCTTACCTTTCGATAGACAGGCGGCTGCTTTCTACGCGCGCATCGTGGCGCTGCGTACCCGACTCGGGCGCCCCATCAGTGTCGAAGATGCGCAGATTGCGGCCATCGCCCTGGCGCACGGCTTGGTGCTAGCGACACGTAACGAACGTGATTTTGAATTGATTGATGGCCTTTCGGTAGTAAACCCGTGGATCACCGCTTCATGAATAGTTTAAAAGCCACGCTCAGGCCTGATTACCTTGCCACATAAAATGGAAACCCATTTTTATGTCACTTCGGGTGCAGGGAGAAAACTTATACCGCACTGCCCCTGTTTTTTGTTTTTGTTTTTGCCTTTGTTTTTGATTTAACTTGTACCTTGAACCTTGAACCCGTCTTTCATTTAGTCTTTAGTCGAAAGACCAAAGACTAAAGACCAAAGACAAACGACTAAAAAAAGCCATTCGAAACCCATCTTCTAATGAAATGTTGGAATGTTAGAACTGACCCCGTGTTTTTGCTCCTTGGGCTTGAATCTCTGCGTTGTTAATCCTGAAAACCAGGCCGAGTTTTTAAGAGTGCCTGCCGATTGCGGCTCGGCATCAACATGGCGTGTGCTGGATATTGCTTTGGGGCAGGATGTTTGCGGTGCGTTAGTAACAGATAAGGATGATTTTGAAGTCAGGTTTATACATTTTCCTGATTAGCAAGATGCTTCAGCTAAAATTAAAGACCCCGTGCTCGTCCGTAACTGGGTTGCGGCTATCTTGTAGGGGCGGCTTCAGCCGCCCTGTGGCGACTAAAGTCGCCCCCACATCTACGCCTTCGTCAGCACATCTAATGTTTGGCTGAAGCATCTTGCTAATCAGGTGCATTTTTAAAGACGTTAACAGCCAAAAAATGTCGGGAGTCGCTATTTTGCAGCATTCAAAAAGTCAGGGTTACGATGATGCTGTCGCTGTAGCTGCCCACGGTCACGTTTTGCCGTGCGGGGATGCGTCCGTAAACCACATGATTTACGCTCGTACCGCTGCCGCTGACTATCGCGAAACCGCCGTTACCGTCGCCCCATACGCCGGTGCGTGCGGCGTCGGTGTAGAGATTGTAATTGAGACTGTAAGCGCCGCTGCTCATGACGCGCTGCTCATAAGACCCGCCGCCCTTACTGAGGGCGATGGTGTACTCGGCGCTGACATCGCTGCTCACGCCGATGTTGCCGGCGCTATCCAGAGCGACATTGCTGAACACATTGTAGCCGCCGAAATTCACCCCGGTAACGTTGAGGCTGCACGTTGCCGCCCATCCCTGCGGCGCGGTCATCGCCAACGCCACTGCGAGCAGCCAGGGCACTAGCGCGTTGCGCTGGCTTGCCGCTGTGGAGCGGGCCGGTCGACAGACGCGGGATTTTAGACTAAGCAATGTTCTCATGGTTTTACTCCAGTGCAGGTAAACGTCCCCAAGTGCGGCAGCGGCTCGGTCGACTCCGGGAAAGGCAGCTCGAACTCGCAACTCTGCTCGCGCCAAGTGATTCTCAGCCGGTTGCTCGCCGCCAGCCCAGTCAGATAAACCTCGCCCCTCAAGCCGGCGGGGAATTCTTCATGTTCTCCGACAATTTGCGCCAGCGCGCCCGATGGCAAGAGTTCGCCGTTTTCCAGGACCACCGTGAGCAGCGCCCCGCGTGAGCGCTTGACCGGAAACTTCAGCAGCAGACCGCTGCGGAAATACGGCACCGCGTCGAGCTGCAGCGCGTCGATCTGTGCATCGAGCGGTAAATCAGCCTGTTCGATGCGGATCGGATTCTGTTGGTACGGACGCAGCCGTGGCAGCAGCGCGTTGCCGTCGGCGTCGGTGTGCGCGACCAGTTGGTTGTCCGCGTAGATGCCCACGTTGGCATAGCCGGGCACCTGCACCACGGCAAAGCTGTTGGTGATGCGCCGGCTCAAGAAAGCGCTACCGCCAAGGAACGCCACGCCGCCGCTGGCGCTGCCACGGAAGGCCCTCTCGCCGCGCGACTGGCCTGCCTCTAGGTTATAGGTCCCAACCTCATTTTGCAGGTTGAGCCCCGCCTCGCGGCGATCTGAATCGCCAACCCCGGCCAGCAGGCGATAGCCAAGCCCGGTGCCCATCGGCAAACTGCGCTGCACCTGCACCAGCGCCTGCTCACCCGCTGGCTGCGCCGTCGCGTTGATGCTGGCGCTGGTGCGCTCGCCTAAGGGCACGGTGAAGTTCAGGCTGAGGGTCGTGCTTGCGTCCTCGCCCAGGAACCGAAGCAGGGACACATTCATAAAGCCTATATCCCCTACGTTTCTGCTGTAACTCCCGCTCAGGATCTTGATCTCTTCCCGGTCACGGAAGGCCTGGTGCGTGTAGTTCACTGCGAAGACGCCGTAATCGGTGGTCGCCAGACTGACAAACGCCTGGCTTATCTGTCGGGGCGCAAGCTCTCCGGGCTGCAAGCCCGCCTGCGCGAAGCGCTGGCTGGCGAGCTGAGTGTTCGCGCCGAAACTTAAGTGGCGGGTCTGGCGCTGAAAGCCTAGCCCCAGCAATCCACCTGAGCCCTGATCGCTGCGGCTCGTGGCAAGGGAGCCGGTAAACACGCCGGCGGCGGGGCCCAGCAAAACGCCGCCCAGCCCCACGGCCTGCTGATTGCCGAGCAGCTCGGCGCGGACCTCGCCGGTGAACCAGTCGCTGAAACCCAGGCGGTGCGTGCCGGCCGCCAGGGGGCGATCGTAGCTGTTGCTGTCGATGCCGAAATTCTTTCGCACCAAGCCCAGCTCGTAGGAATAATCTTGCAGGCCCTGCTGCAGCAGGTTGGGGCTGGCATAGTAGGGCTGGGTGATGACCTGCTCGCGACCTAAGAGATCGCGCACCACCAAACGCGCCTCCCCCAGGCCGGTCACCACCGGCAGATCCTGGATGCTAAACGGCCCGCTTGGCACTTGGCGGCTCATGCGCAACGCATTGTTGACATAAAGCTCCACCGTGGAGGGCAGCGCCGCGTCGCCGGACAGCCCCGGCAGCGGGAAGGCGATGAAGCCGGGCTGAGTAGCAAAATTGGTCGCCCACTGCACGCCGCCGAAGCGCAGCGAACGCCCCCAACTGCCCGCTCTGCTGATCGCGTCCCCAAAGCGCAGGCTGTCGAGTTGCGCGGGACGGTCGTACGTCCAGGTCGTGTCCAGCCGGATAGTGCTAGCTGGATCGCCCAAGTCCCGTGCCAGCAAACTGGCTGCGCCCGCGCCGCTGAACACGCCCAATTCCAGCAATCCACTGGTCTGGGTCAGCCCTTGCGCATGATTGGCAAACACATCGTAATTGAGGAAGCCGCCGGGAGGCGCCGGGGCGGGGACGACAAAAGCGACCGTCGTCCCCTTGAGCAGCGTGGCATCAAATAAGTGGGGGGGGGCGCGTCTATCGCGAGCGCTAGACTGGATTCATCTAGTCTGTACGACAGGCCCGCTAGCGCATCGAGCGGGTAGTAGACGTCGCCGTCGTGGGCTAGCGGGGCAACGTCCGGCAGGCGCAAGCGCCAGCGCCGCAGATCCTTAGCCCCCGCCAGCAGACCGCCGTCGCTGCGCTTCAGTAGCAGTACGGTGTCCGCTGGCTGCTGCTGGTTGATAAGCACCGCCAGCCACACCTCGTCTTCGGCAAGCGCCGCAGACGAAGTGAGTGCCAGCACCAGCACAGTTAGGCATCGAGCCATAATAACTTGAACAGAACCATGGGGCTTCGTAGCTCGGCTTACACCATATTGACTGACCCGATCAATATTCAAATGGTTCACGTTATGATGGCTTTAGGTGCTGTGTAGTGGGCAAGGTAACTCGCAATAAATGACACTCAGAACTTATCGT
>JBCKWO010000084.1:0-6433 GCA_038922535.1 Methylobacter sp.
GGACGCAGTTCGATAATGTCATGCAGCTTGGGGCAAAAATGCTCCAGCGATAAATAACTGAAATGCTGTTGTTCAAGTTGCTGCTTGGCATCTGCAATAGAGCTTGCGCATTGAAGGCCTAAATAACCCAGCATATAAGCGGTGTACAGCCTGCCTGCGGTATGACCGCTGGCGCCATGCATAAAAACGGTAATGCCGTTTTCAGCCAGCAGCAAAGCCGACAGCAAAAACCACGGTAAATGCCGACGCTTTCCGGCATATGACGACCAGTCCAGATCGACTTTTACCGCATTATCCTCAACATTAAACGATTCCCGTGCCGCTTGGGCAAAACCGGCCAATTCTTCCGGGGTTTCTTCTTTGACACGCATTAACATCAAAAACGCACCCAGTTGAACGGGCAGCACCTGATCGGTCAGAATCATGTTCATCGCACGATAGGCTTCATCCTGGGTTAGCGGTCTTGAACCTTTTTTGCCCTTGCCCAGGATACGGATGATTTCTGCGAACGGATGTTCGGGGTAAGGCGTTTGTTGGTGATGGGTAAGGGTCATAAGGTAAATTTAAAATAATGGTCGACTAACAAGGCGATAAACACACCGGTCAGGTACATCAGCGAATAAAAGAAGGTTCGCATCGCGGTTTTGTCATCTTTCCTGATCATCATCAAAATGGCGAAATAGATGAAGCCAATGCCCAGCGGTACCACGGCGAACAGGTAAATCAGCCCGCTCATGCCGGTCAGATAAGGCAGCAGGGTAACAATGAACAGCAGCAGCGAATAAAGAAAAATATGCAGACGGGTAAATTCTACGCCGTGTGTTACCGGCAACATCGGGATGCCGACTTTGGCGAATTCCTTGCGCTTGGCGATAGACAGCGGCCAGAAATGCGGCGGTGTCCACACGAAAACAATCAAAAACAACAGCATCGAATAAGGATGCACTTCACCGGTCATCGCGCACCAGCCTAGCATCGGTGGAGTCGCCCCGAAAGCACCGGCAATAACGATATTTTGCGGGGTCATGCGCTTAAGGTAGACCGTATAAATGATGGCGTAGCCGAGCGCCGACAAGAAAGTCAGTAATGCGGTTAAGGCGTTGACCATAACGATCAGCAATGCCATCGAAATAACGCCCAGCGTCAACGCAAAAACGATGACGTTGGTCGGACTTAATTCACCTTTTGGTAAGGGGCGGTTTTTGTTGCGATCCATTAGCGAATCGGCTTCACGGTCGATAAAATGGTTAATCGCGGCTGCCGAGGCGGCGGCCAGGGCAATGCCCAAAGTGCTGTAAATAAACAGGCCGATAGGCGGTATTCCAGGTACGGCTAATAACATCCCTGCAATCGCCGTAAAAACGATCAGCGCAACCACCTTGGGTTTGCATAATTCAAGATAACTTTTCCAGGAGGGGCGGGGGGATTCGCTAGTCATTATTTAATAGATTCCAACTGTTAGTTTAGGGCGTAACTCCCATGGAAGGTGTGGGAATGCCGTGGTAGACGCTCCAGAGCAAGGCATGGGAACGACGATTGCGTAATGCCGACTATTATACTATGGATTGTTGAAATAGCTCGAACTGCCAGGATTTGTATGGAGGCGTGACGGAACGGCGAATGGAGGGGGTGCGGATGCCGCGTCTTCTGGCGTAAATCCAGGCACTCCATTGCCTACAGGGATGTAGGTAAGGGGCGTGAGCAGGAGCGGAAGCTTTGCCTACAGGGCTGTAAGCGGCACGCATCTAAGTCGTCTTGAATAAAACCTTATCAGCTTCGACACTAGTCAGACAATTTGTTATAATTTCAGACTTATTTCATGTCATGTAGTCGCACTGAAACAAAAAAATCAGGAAAATGTGTATTGCACTTAAGTCACAAAACCATGCCGGGCTGTATTAACGGCACACTGTATCAATAGGGATCAATGTCAAACTTCGCTAAAGAAATAATACCTGTCAATATCGAAGACGAGATGAAACAGTCTTATCTCGATTACGCCATGAGCGTTATCGTCGGTCGAGCCCTTCCAGATGTCAGAGACGGCCTTAAGCCGGTACATCGCCGTATATTGTATGCGATGAGCGAGTTGGGCAATGACTGGAATAAACCTTATAAAAAATCGGCACGTGTGGTCGGTGATGTCATCGGTAAATATCACCCGCATGGCGACACCGCGGTTTATGACACGATGGTGCGGATGGCGCAGAATTTTTCGATGCGCTACATGCTGATCGACGGGCAGGGCAATTTCGGTTCCGTTGATGGCGATTCGCCAGCGGCGATGCGGTATACCGAAGTGCGCATGTCGAAAATAGCCCACGAATTGCTGGCCGATCTCGACAAGGAAACTGTCGATTTTGCGCCCAACTATGATGAATCCGAGTCTGAACCGAAGGTGTTGCCAACCCGTGTGCCGACTTTATTGATTAACGGTTCATCGGGTATTGCGGTGGGCATGGCGACCAATATTCCGCCGCATAATTTATCCGAAGTGATCAGCGCCTGTCTGGCGATGATTGATCAGCCTGATCTCACCGTGCATGACTTGATGGCGCATATCCCTGGGCCTGATTTCCCTACCGCAGCCTTTATTAACGGCGCTTCCGGGATTTACAGCGCTTATACCACAGGGCGAGGCAAGATTTATTTGCGCGCGCGTTGCCATTTTGAAGACATCGGCGACAGCAGTCGTCAAGCGATTATCACCACTGAATTGCCTTATCAGGTCAACAAGGCCAGATTGCTGGAGAAAATTGCCGAACTGGTTAAGGAAGGCAAGCTCGAAGGTATTTCCGGTTTACGCGACGAGTCGGACAAAGACGGGATGCGCATGGTGGTTGAACTGCGCCGTGGCGAAATGCCCGAAGTGGTGTTGAATAACCTGTACAAGCAAACGCAATTCCAGACTGTGTTCGGCATCAATATGGTCGCGCTGCTGGATGGCCGTCCGCATTGCATGAATCTCAGAGAGATTATCAGCGCCTTTATTAATCATAGACGGGAAATTGTTACCCGCCGGACGATTTATAATCTACGTAGAGCCAGGGAAAGAGCGCATATTTTAGAAGGACTCGCAGTTGCTTTAGCCAATATCGACGAAATGATTGCGCTGATCAAAGCGGCCAGCAATCCTGCCGAGGCTAAAGTCGGTTTGCTGGAAAAGAACTGGGATGCCGGACTGGTTTCAGTGTTGCTGGAACGCGCCGATGCGGATCGTTCAAGGCCGGAAGATTTGCCGGTGGAATTCGGTATTCATGCTGGAATTTACCGTCTGTCCGAAACTCAGGCTCAAGCTATTTTGGATTTGCGCCTGCATCGATTGACCGGTCTGGAGCAAGATAAGATCGTCAATGAATACAAGCAGTTGCTGGAGCAAATCGATGAGTATTTGTTTATTCTAGGTAGCGATGTTCGCCTGATGGAAATTATCAGGGAAGAGTTGGTGGCGATCAAGGAGCAATATTCCGACCCACGGCGTACCGAAATCCTGCAAAACCATTTGGATTTGTCCGATGAAGACCTGATTACCGAAGAAGACATGGTGGTGACCATGTCGCACGAGGGCTATGTCAAATCCCAGCCGCTCAGCGATTACAAGGCGCAACGGCGCGGCGGCCGCGGCAAGTCGGCGACAGCCACTAAAGAGTTGGATTATGTCGATAAGTTGATCGTGGCCAATACTCACGACACTATTTTATGCTTCTCTTCGCGGGGCAAGGTTTATTGGCTTAAGGTCTATCAATTGCCGGTGGCGAGTCGCGCAGCCAGAGGTAAGCCTTTCGTCAATTTGCTACCGCTGGAGCAAGGCGAAAAAATCAATGCGATGTTGCCGATACGCGAATTTACCGATACTAAATTTATTTTTATGGCGACCTCGGCGGGTACCGTCAAAAAGACCCCGCTAAAAGAATTCGAGCGCCAACGCGCTAACGGTAAAATCGCCATCGATTTGCGGGAAGACGATACGCTGGTGGGCGTTGCAGTGACTGACGGACAGCAAAACGTGTTGTTGTTCAGCAGCACCGGCAAGGCGGTCTGTTTTAATGAGGCCGATGTGCGCTCCATGGGCAGAACGGCGTCCGGGGTTCGTGGAATCCGGTTGCAGGAAGGGCAAAAAGTCATTTCGTTGATTATCTCGACCGAAGGCACGGTGCTGAATATCACCGAGAACGGTTACGGTAAGCGCACCAAGCTGGAAGAGTTTACCTGCCATAAACGCGGCGGACAGGGTTTGATTGCGATACAAACCTCGGCGCGTAATGGTGCGGTAATTGGCGCGGTGTTGGTCAACGACAACGACGAAATTATGTTGATTACCGATGGCGGCACCCTGGTGCGCACACGGGTTGATGGCATTTCGGTGGTCGGCAGGAATACCCAGGGCGTGACGATTATCCGTCTGGATAAGAAAGAAAAAGTGATTGGCGTCGATCGTATCGAAGGCTTGGCGGGGGTGGATGATACCGATGATGATCATTCAGATGATGTTGCATCAGAGCTGGATGCATCGGAAGGTACAACAAATGACGATATTGAATCAGGAGAGGAATCGTAATGTCCAGAATATACAATTTTAGCGCGGGCCCTTCTGCATTCCCTGAATCGGTATTGCAGCAAGCGCAACAAGAAATGCTTGAATGGCGCGATAGCGGCATGTCGGTCATGGAAATGAGCCATCGCGGCAAGCATTTTTCTATGATTGCCGAAGAACTGGAAAGCGATTTACGGGCGCTGCTGGCTGTTCCTGAAAACTATAAGGTGCTGTTCTTGCAAGGCGGCGCATCAGCTCAGTTTTCGTTGATACCGCAGAATATCCTGAACGGCAAAACCAAAGCCTGTTACCTGAACACCGGTGCTTGGTCGGAAAAAGCGATTAAGGATGCAGGGGCTTATTGCGATGTTGTGGTCAGTGCCAGTTCCGAAAGCACAAAATTTACTACGATTCCCGACGCTGCAAGCTGGGCGATTGATAGCGAAGCGGCTTATTTACATTACACGTCTAATGAGACTATTCATGGTGTGGAGTTTCAATCTTGCCCAGACAGCAAGGGCTTGCCGCTGGTGTCGGATATGTCGTCGAATATTTTATCGCGTAAGATTGATGTCAGCCGGTACGGCTTGATCTATGCCGGAACGCAGAAAAACATGGGTCCGGCAGGTGTCACCGTGGTGATAGTCAGAGACGATTTAATCGGCCATGCGCCTAAAACAGTGCCTTCGGTTTTTAACTATGCCGAACAGGCAAAAAACCAATCCATGTTGAATACACCGGCAACGTATAGCTGGTATCTGGTCGGACTGGTGCTGAAGTGGTTAAAAGCGCAGGGCGGCGTTGAAGGCATCGAGCAACGCAATATCGCTAAAGCGGCGAAACTGTATCAGGCTATTGACCAATCGGCTTTGTATTCGAATCCTGTAGAAATAGCGTCTCGTTCGCGGATGAATGTACCGTTTATCCTGAGTGATGCAAGCCTGGATAAGCCGTTTTTGGCGGCTGCGGAAGCCAATGGTTTGTTCGAGTTAAAAGGCCATCGCTCAGTGGGCGGAATGCGCGCCAGCATTTACAATGCGATGCCGGAAGCCGGTGTGCAGGCCTTGATCGATTTTATGGCTGAATTTGAACGCACCCATTAATCGCTTATCTAAATAATTGAATCAGGCGCGCCATGTCATCCGTCACACCGCTTTCAGAATTAAGAGACAAAATTGATGCAATCGATCAGCAGATTCTGCAATTGATAAATCAGCGTGCGTCTTGCGCGGTGGAAGTTGCCAGAACCAAGATTGCTCAGGGCGAACAAGGGACATTTTACCGCCCGGATCGCGAGTCGTTGGTATTGCGGCGCATCAAAGATTTAAATGAAGGGCCTTTATCCGATGATACGGCCGCTCATTTTTTCAGGGAATTGATGTCCGCGTGTTTAGCGCTGGAAAAGCCGTTGGATGTGGCTTTTCTAGGGCCTGAAGGCACATTTACCCAGCAAGCCGCCATTAAACATTTCGGTTCTGCGGTTAAAACCGTGCCCGCTGCAACTATTAACGATATTTTTAATGCGGTGGAGAACGGTAACTGTCAGTTTGGCGTAGTGCCGGTTGAAAACTCTACCGAAGGCGTGATCAGTCATACGTTGGATCGGTTTTTAACGTCACCGCTCAACATCTGCGGCGAAGTTGAAATCAGGGTGCATCAAAACTTGTTGGGGCTGGTGGATAGCCTTGATCAAGTGACCGAGGTGTTTTCTCATCAGCAATCCCTTGCGCAGTGTCGGCAATGGCTGGATAACCATTTGCCGAATGCACGGCGAACCGCCGTCAATAGTAACACCGAGGCCGCTAAATTGGCGGCGGCCAATAAACAGGCGGTTGCGATAGCAGGCATTGTTGCTGCTGAAATTTACCAGTTAAATGTACTCGAAAAGAATATCGAAGA
>JBCKWO010000085.1:0-6430 GCA_038922535.1 Methylobacter sp.
CTTTCATCGTCTTGAAATAAAACAAGCGTTTAACTTGATCCTGGCGAGTCTGAACAAACCACAACCGGCGCTGTGCCCGCTGTTTGGCTGAAAAATAATCTATGGCTGAGCGACCAATGGCTTTGGAAGCACCCAATAATCCAGCCATGGCTAACACCGCAAACGCGCTTAACAGCATCGCCGTGCCCAGCATAGTTAATACGCTCGGCAAACCGGGTACAGCAAACCGGGTACAGCTAACCACAGCAACAGCTCTGCTAATAGAAACATCGGTAATGAGGCCAAAACCAACCACAGGGAAATTCTAATTATCACAATGAACGCCCGGAAAATGAAAAAAAACCTGTTGGGCCGGGAAAAGCAGCTTTCGGAGATTGGAACGATGCGCTACGCTTGACTGGCAACCGTCGCCAACTGTTCATCATAAAGTGCGGCTATTAAATTGGCCTGATAAACCATGCCCACTAGGCGATTCTCGTCATTTACTATCGGGATTTGCCGAAAGCCTTGGGTGGACATCAATGAGATAAGATCGGCGATATGAGTGCTCTCGGGCAAGACCATAACCGGACTGGTCATCATGTGACCGACCGATTCCGGTTTGTCGGTCGATACATCCGGTGTGCGACGTATAAATGCCCGAAATTTTTCCTGCAAATTCTCATAGGCGTTAAGGTTAATAAACTTAAAAAAGTCATTCCAGGTAATAATACCAATCACCCGTCTGGCCCTATCAATAACCGGCATGGACTTGAGTTTTTGCTTATGCATAACTTTCCAGGCTTCTTCAACTTCTGTCCCGTATTCAACAACCGGCACATCTCTAACCATAATATCCGCGCAGGTGATATTGCCTTTAAAGCGTTTAAAGCTTCGCGCTTGTGCATCGGTAAGCAGTTTACCTAGGTCTCCCGGCGAAACATCCATAAACATATCCATGTTTTCAAGCGCCAGCTTCAAATCCTGATCTGAAATACCCATTTGCAGGGCAGGTTTAACAATCGTGTTTTTATTGCCAGAAACTGTTGGATACCCATTTCTTAATACCCAGCGATTAATGACTATCGCCATCACCAGCATGATCGACGCATTTAAACCCACCGGCATCAGCACAAAACCGTACCCCAAAGAATCAATAATATCCCCGGACAAAACGGGAGCAAGCGCAGTCGCCGCGCCCGGAGGATGCAGGCAACGCAGCAACAACATCGCAAAAATACTGCCTCCAACGGCACAGGCCGAAGCTATTGCAGTATCGGCAATCCACTGAGCACAAGCGACACCGATAATAGCAGATACCATTTGTCCGCCAAAAAACGGCCAGGGTTGCGCCAACGGACTGTGAGGGATAATAAATAGAATAACCGCAGATGCGCCCATCGGAGCGACGATAATGGGATAATCTAGGCCAATACTTAATTTCTGCGTGAGCAATGCCATAATCAAAATGGCGCTAAAGCTGGAAACAACAGAAAGGAGCTTGTTTTTTAAACTTAAGTTTACCGGGTCAACGATGCTAAAACGGAAAAACTGCTTGATATTTGCCATTATATTAAACGTCCTCTCTTACGTTGAAGGCTGTCACAGCCTGAAGCTGGCATCAAGTATAAAACAATCAAGCCGATATTTCAGAACTTGGGTTATATCAATTTTCCTTATAAATTAAAACTGTGCATTCATTATTCTGCTAGCGATTAATGTTAAAATAAAACATTGATTCAATATTCGCAGCCCTTACTGATTAAAACAACAAACCATGCATAGATTAAGAGATAAAATCCGCGACATCCCCGACTTTCCAAAACCCGGAATTATCTTCAAAGATATTACGCCGCTGGTCAAAGATCCCGCCACCTTGAGGCTTGCCGTCCATCAATTACTACAGCCTTTTTTAGGCCGCAATATCAATGTGGTTGCCGGTATGGAAGCGCGCGGTTTTATTTTCGGTTCTTTGGTCGCATGGGAATTAGGGCTTCCATTTGTACCGCTGAGAAAACCGGGCAAACTGCCTTACGATGTGCAGAGTGTATCGTATGACCTTGAATATGGCTCGGCCACGCTGGAAGCGCATATCGATGCTTTTGATGCAAATGATCGCGTTTTAATAATTGATGACCTGCTGGCTACCGGTGGAACGGCCAAAGCGAGCTGCGAATTAGTTGAGCAACTGGGCGCAAAGGTAGAGGCTTGTGCTTTTGTGGTGGAGCTGGATTTTCTAGCTGGAAGGGAAAAACTAAGAGATTACGAGGTTCATTCTTTATTGCATTATTGAAAAGCAGATAAAAGGCGAAGGACGAAAGGCTAAGAAGAGCCTAATTTGAAGTTTGTTTTTTCACCTTTCACCTTTTGCCCTTCGCCTATTTATCTACGTCTTTTTGATTTTTCAGCTTATCGACTTTGACACCAGCCTGTTCAAACGACTTAGCGGTGTCATCGAATGATTGAGCGACACTGCTAAATGAATGGGAGACCTGTTCAAACTCTTTAGTCTCTGCGTCCAGGCGCAAAGAAAAACTTGGCTTTTTACTTGCGCCAACGCCACCTTGCCCCGCAGCCGTGTCTTTATCACCTCCAGATAACTCGTCATCAAAACCATCTACATCCCAAGATGCCTCTGACTTTCCGTCCGTGGCCAGATTATTACGCCATTGCAAAAAAGATTCACGTGTAAACACATAAGGGTCTAACGCGGCTTCATCGATAAATTTCAATGCGCCTTCCGCACTGGCTCGAGCATTCAACAAAGACAGAAACTGCACGGGCCAACCTATGTAATTGGCAGGGTTTGCCGCCGTATCAAGCACCGCTCCGGGAATACCACGCGCAGTTGACGGCCCTAAAAGAGGCAGCACCAGATAAGAGCCTTGAGGCACACCCCATACCGCCAAAGTCTGCTCAAAATCTTCGTCATTTTGTTCCAGGCCTACATGTTTAGCTACATCAAACAGACCACCCAAGCCTACTGTTGAATTGATGGCAAGTCGTCCGGTATCTTCAGCGCTTTGTGACAATTTAGCCTGTAAAACGTCATTGATGACGACGTTTACATTTTTGAGATTATTAAAGAAGTTAAACACACCCGTTTGCATGAATTTCGGGGTTATCCATTTATAGGTATTCGAAACAGGTTCAGCTACATAATCATCGACGGTATTATTAAAACCAAACATTTTCCTGTTGAAGTTCTCATAAGGATCGACCTTACTCACTGCAATTTGCGGCTGCGCAAGCTTTGTGGTTGCACAGCCGCCCAATGTGAGGACTGCCCCAATCAGTAAGATTATTTTAACGCTACGCTTGCCGCTATTCATTGGGATGAAACCTATTGTTTGGAATAATTTTCAATTTTTTCGTTAATCTTGGCGATTAAAGCATCAAAGCCTTCCCGCTGTAAGATAGTCGTATATTCCGACCTTTTCAAGGCCAAATCACTTACGCCATTGGCAATGATATTGATGATACGCCAACTATTACCCTTTTCCTTGAGCATGTAATCGAATTTGACGGGTTTATCATCAGGAATAACCAGATGAGAATGCACGACTACGCCGCCTCTTGTCGTTTCCTCTTCCGAATCGAATACAAATGATTCACCCGAATAATCCTTAAAGTTATGCGCATAAGAAGCGATACTCAGCTTACTGAATGCATCTTCCATTTTTTGTTGCTGCTCTTCGGATAATTTCTCCCCTTCCTTACCGACAACAATGCGGGCAATTTTTGTCAGATCGTGGCTGTTGGAAACAGGGCCTTTTAGTTTTTCATATCTTCCGGCATAACCCAATTTATTGCCATCTTTCATTACAGCAATCAAGTCGGCCTGCAGTTTCTCTACGACTTGCCTTGCAGTTGCACCCCCTTCATCCAGAGCAAACGCGTTCACCGTCACGAACAAAAATAACGTAAAAACAACAGCCAACTGCATATTTTTGAAAATCATAATCAAAAGACCTCGTAAAAATTAAAATCCGGCTACAGAAAAAAGGCTAAAGGCAAAAGGCGAAAAAATCGAGCCACTTCACCTTTAACCTTTAACCTTTAAAGTATTTTAATCGACAATCTCCACTCTTGCAGGAATTCCTGCAAGACAGGAGTTACAGACTACTTACAACTTTGCAGTTTAGCCGTCTCCACTCTTACAGGAATCCCTGCAAGGGTTGATTTCAGCTCTGCTTTTGCATACACGGGAGTGGCCTCAGGCACCATTGCGCCCTCGGTTTTTGGACCTCTAATTGATGTCCACAATGCCTTCAACGGATGTTTTAACATATCTTCAACAGCAGTTGCTTCATAACCGCAATGCGCCATGCAGGTCGCACATTTAGGGTTGTTAACAGTACCGTATTTGTCCCATGGAGTGTCATCCAGAAGCTCCTTAAAACTGGACGCATAGCCTTCATCAGCCAGCAAGTAACAAGGTTTTTGCCAACCGAACACGTTACGGGTCGGATTACCCCATGGCGTACAATCGTATTTTTGATTTCCTGCCAGGAAATCAAGATAGAGCGTCGAATGATTTAATTTCCAGTTACGTTTTTTACCAATCTTAAAAATACCCCGGAATAAATCCTTAACATCACTGCCTTTGATAAATACATCCTGCTGTGGTGCATGCTCATAGCTAAAACCGGGAGCAATGGTTACACCTTCAACACCAAGCTCCATCGCATAATCCAGGAAATCAGCAACTTCTTGAGAGGTTTCACCTTGAAATAAGGTACAGTTTATAGTGACCCTAAAGCCCTTTTCCAGCAACAACTTTATCGCTTCAACGGCTCGTTCAAAAACACCGTCCTGACAAACAGAAGCATCATGCTTTTCATCCATGCCATCCAAATGGATTGAAAATGTCAGATAAGGGGATGGCGTATAATCGTTAATTCTCTTTTTTACCAACAGAGCATTAGTACATAGATAAACGAATTTTTTTCGCGCAACGATACCGGCAACGATTTGCGGCATTTCTTTATGGATAAGCGGCTCCCCCCCCGGAATCGACACCATCGGCGCACCGCACTCGTCTACCGCCTGCATACACTCTTCAAATGAGAGGCGCTTGTCGAGAATTTCATCGGAGTAATCGATTTTACCACAGCCTGCACAGGCCAAATTGCAACGAAACAACGGCTCAAGCATCAACACTAAAGGATATTTCTTAACCCCTTTCAACTTTTGCTTAATTAAATAACTACCTACAGCCAACTGCTGACGTAAAGGAACACCCATGAGCAAACCCTCCAAAAAAACTTCGATAAACTTAATGACGCCCACATGAACATGACCGCCCTGAAACCACATACACTACGAAACCAAATCTTGTGCCAATAAAACAACAAGCCGGTAATATTCACCAAAATATCACTGCCTACTGCTTTATTCACTACAGGAATCAAAAAATATCGAGCAGCCTATTATATAATACAAGCGCTTATCTATTGTTGACTAGGATACTATGTTTTAACTAACGACTCCAGTTTTTATGGCGCGACCATGCAACAAGCCACATAGAGCACAACTTTATGCGATATGCACAAACACCCCATAAATACTATTAAGTAACTATTTTTATTGGCAATAAACTATTTTTAAGTGCCAACGAATTCACATATTTACAACAAAACAACATTGCTTTGCAAAATACCCACAAACAGTCTATTATTACCCCTCACACCCTTAAATTTAAACGCGTAGGCCGGCATCAAAAATATCATGAGTGAAACTCAAATATCTCTGGATAATCCAAAATCGCTCAGCCAATTATCTGACGATGAATTTCAAGCATTATTACTTGAAGGCGTCTCCAGAACATTTGCACTGACCATTCCTCAGCTGCCGGAAAAATTAGTCAGCGCAGTCGCTAACGCCTATTTACTGTGCCGCATTGTCGACACCATAGAAGATGAAGTTTCCCTGTCGCCTGAACAAAAAAAATACTTTTGTTCGGAGTTTATTCATGTTGTAAAAACCGGAACCAATTCAGAGCCATTTGCTGTTGAACTCGCGCCACTGCTTTCCGAGCAGACTATTCCCGCTGAGCACACCTTGATCCATGTATTGCCTCGGGTTATTCAAATTACTCATAAATTTGACCCGAACCAAATTGAAGCACTGGCTTCCTGCGTAGAAACTATGGCCGAAGGTATGCCGATCTTCCAGGCTCAGGATCTGCATGGTGGCCTGGCGACGCTGGCCGATATGGACAGATACTGTTATTACGTCGCCGGTTGCGTGGGTGAAATGCTGGCCAAACTTTTTTGTCATTATTCACCTGAAATAGCCCAACATAAAGACGAACTGCTTAGCTTGTCGGTATCTTTCGGCCAGGGACTGCAAATGACCAATATCTTAAAAGACATTTGGGATGACGCCGAACGGGGTGTTTGCTGGTTACCGCAAGATATTTTCACCGAAACGGGATTTGACCTTAAGA
>JBCKWO010000086.1:0-6384 GCA_038922535.1 Methylobacter sp.
GTCGAGGCGGCGAACGGATAGTCAAGTTTCGGGCGCTTGATAACCAACAATGGGATGTTTAGCGCCTGAGCAGCCGCTACTTTGGCTTGATAGCCGCCTGCATCGCCGGAATCCTTGGTGATGACGCAATCGATTTTCAAATCCCTCCACACCGCTTCATTGAAGGCTTGCGAGAACGGCCCTTGCATCGCGCAAATATGGCTGCGCGGTATGCCTAGATCGATGGCCCGTTGGATGAACTCAGGCTTCGGGGTCATGCGCACAAACCACTCGCGTTCTGATGCCCCAGGCGCTTGTAGAAATTCAGCCAAATTTTTGGAGCCCGTAGTCAGGAAAATGCGCTGACCGAGAGCAATGGCCTGCTCGGCGGCTTGCTTGATGGAGCCTATAGGATGTGCTGACGCAGGAAGCGCATCAAGTGTCTGCGAAAGATGCGCTTCACCGTGTTCAACGCAGCCTATGGAACTGGGCCGCTCGTAACGCAGATAGGGGATATTCAAGCTTTGCGACAAGCCCATCAACTGTTCCGAAATCAGGTTGGCGTAAGGATGTGTCGCATCGATAATAGCCCGCGCCTGATTTTTGGTTAGCGCCTGTCTTTGTGCTTCAACGCCTTGATGCCCGGCCCAGACCGACACGCCGGGGCAATGCTGGGCGGCAATCTCGCCGCCGTATTCGGTTGCGGCGGATACCACGACTGGATAGCCTTGCTCCGCCAGTTCGTTAGCCAATGCGTTACCGTCGCTGGTGCCGGAAAAAACCCATAACGCGTGCTCAGGCAATTCGGGGCAAGCACTAGGGATTGCTCCTACTTCGGGCGCATCCCAGTTATTGTAGCCGCGCGGCGTAAAAATAAAGCCGCGCTTGCGCTGGGTAAAACGATTGCCGATCACGATGGTGGTCAGCATATCAAACTGCAAAGACAACAGGTCTTCCAGAGGGTAGATGCTGACTTTCTGTCCGGGTCGATAGGCATTATGGATCACGCCACACAGTGTTTTCGGCGATTTCGATTCCAGCATGATGTTGAGGATACGGTATACCCCTTCTTGGCGACCGGCGCTTTGCACGTTGTACAACACGCAGGCCAGGTCGGCTTGGGCGATGTGTCGGCCGCGCAGCTCTATCCAGTCCCAAGGACATAGCAAATCGGACAGGCTCAGCGTGGCAAAGTCGTGCGACAACGGCGAGCCTAATAACGAGGCGCAGGCATTGGCGGAAGTGATGCCGGGTATCACGTTGACTTCATAGTCGTCATCTTCGCGCATTTCATCAAAAGCCAGCGCCGCCATCGCATAGATGCCGATGTCGCCGCTGGAAATTAGCGCGACTTTAGCGCCGCCACGGGCTTTTTCGATCGCCAATAAAGCCCGTTCGCGTTCTTGGGTTAGCGGCGGCGTGTGGATTTCCTTGCCGGTTATCCACGGTTCAATCCAGCGCAAATACAGATCGTAAGCCACGATTACATCGCTGCTTTTTAGCGCCGCTTCGGCGCGCGGAACGATCAAATCGCTAAATCCCGGCCCGACAGAAACCAAATTTAATACACCTTTCATTTATCTATCCACTCATTATTGATCTTTAAATACTTATTTTGCGCGAAGCGTACCAAGCTTTAGATTTTCTAAATGACAACTTTTGTGGGCGCGAATTTATTCGCGTCTGTAATTGCAGCGCGAATAAATTCGCGCCCACAAAAATATTGCATGGGTTCCCACGCACGACGCCCTAACTATTATCTTCAACCACAGCCACAGCCACGCCGTCTAAAGCCATTTTCGGCACGATCAATTTTCCGCGCATGCTGGCAATCAATGCGCAGGGTTCGCAGACTCCCGGTAGCCCTACATTCTGTTGCACCCAGTCCGAAGCTTTAGTCACCCAGGGTCGTGCCGCCACTGTTGCACTTGCCAATACGCGCAACGGCAAATCATGCTGTTGGCAAAATTCCACCAAGCCCGGTTCGTTCGCTTTCAAGTCTATGGTGGCCAGTTCGCGCACTTCACTTAACTGTCGCTCGCCCAGAGCAAGTTGCACGGCGGCGGCGATCTGTTCGACGGACACGCCTTTACGGCAACCGATACCGACAACCAAAGGCTTCAAGGCTTCGGTCGCCGTGGTGACGACCGGCACCGCACCGATGGCATTGGCGACGCGGTAAGCCAAACGGTTGGCGCCGCCTTCATGACCGGCCAACAGTGACACCGCGTATCGTCCGGCTTCGTCGAGCACCACAACCGCTGGGTCGCTATGCTTGTCTTGCGCCAGGCCATCGAGAAAACGCACCGCGATGCCGCTGGCCGCAATCATGATCCACTGTTTATGTAAGCGGTAGGCGGCGGCAAACTGATCTTTCTGGCTTACTGCGGTATCGGTTGTAGGGGCGACCGATGCAAGCCAAGGACGGTAAATTACGCCACCCAGCCGTTCTTGCAGGGCTAAACCTAATGCTTCGCTTTCCGAGCGCACCAGCCAGATGCCACAATCGCTCACGTTGCAGCTTTTTGCTTTTTCACGACGCGGAAAATATGCGTGAAATCCTTGGAATACAAACTGGATTCAGTCTGTTCGCCGCGCCCCAGAGCCGCGCCCACCAACAACATAGTGGTGAGATTCCATTCTTTGCGCTTGGTTTCCTTAAGTATCGTGGCCAAGGTGCCTTGGTAAGTCCGTTCTTCCGGCCAAGTTGCTCGATAAACCAGCGCCACCGGGGTATCGTCAGGGTAATGCAGGCGCAGGTCGGTGACTATTTTTTTCAAATGCGGGCCTGACAGGAAGATGCACATGGTCGCTTGGTGTTCGGCTAGTCGCGCTATCGATTCCAGTTCCGGCACGGCGGAGGCGCGGCCTGAAACGCGGGTCAGGATGATGGACTGCGACACTTCGGGTTTGGTCAGCTCGGCTTTAATCGCTGCCGCCGCAGCAGTGAACGAAGACACGCCCGGCACAATTTCGTAGTCGATGCCGAGTGCATCGAGCCGGCGCATTTGTTCGGCAGTTGCGCCGTATATCGCCGGGTCGCCGGAATGCAAACGCGCCACATCGCAGTCGGCTTCCTGAGCGCGGCGGTAGCAGGCTTCCTGCTGATCTAAATCGAGCTTGGCGGTGTCGATTAGTTCGGCATCAGCGCGGCAATGCTGCAACATGTCGGTAGGCACCAAAGATCCGGCGTACAACACCCTACTGACGCGGCCGAGAATATTTGCGCCGCGCAAGGTGATGAGGTCGGAAGCACCGGGGCCTGCGCCGATAAAATAAACCTTCATGACAAATCCTCCTGGAGTGGCTTTGCATTTACCCGAAGGGCGTCAGGCAGGATAGCCTGATGTGAATGTCTAATCTCCTGGGGTGTTTTGCGTATCAATAAAGTGGCGAGATAACCCATCGCCACCGTGGCGTTTAAATCGCCGACGCCATCGACTAGCATTTCATCGTCCAAGCCAATGCGCCGGGCAAAGGCGCAATGCTCGGCGATGCCCATGTCGTGGAGTAAAGCCAGTACCCAAGGCAGGCGCGCGCCGATCTTCATCAGCACCACAATGTCATGGCTCTCGATGTCTTGCCGCAATGCCGCTGCCTCTTCAGGGCAGGGCAGGATCAGCAGGCGTTCTTTGCCCACGCCCAACGGCCAGCCCAGCGCCGAGGCTGCCGCCGCGTAGCTGGTGATGCCGGGGAAAGTGCGGTGTGGCAGATCAGGTAAATACTCGCGCAAAGCAGCCAGTATATAACTGTAAGTGGAGTAGGTGAGGCTATCGCCTAGGGTCAGGTAAGCCACGTTGTGCCCGGCGCGCAATTCTATCGCGATGGTCTCGGCTAGTTGGGCGTAATGGTCGCTCAGCACGGAACGGTCGGGATCCATGTTGAATTCTATTTCCCGTACCCGTTGCTGGTCGATGTTGATGCCCGCCAAGCATTGCAAGGCCACCGACACTTCCGAGCTGCGCGCACGGGGCGCATAAATGATGTCGGCCTGTTGCAATGCCTCGACCGCCGCCAGCGGAATGTAGCCGGAAGGCCCAGGCCCCACGCCTATGCCCCAGAATGTACCTAAATGACTCATGCTGCTCCCAGGCTATTGCCCTGTAAATTAAATAATCGTACTTCAACCTGTTTTGCGGCAGGCACACGGGCATGAATAAGCGCGGCGATGCGCTGTTCGATGTCTATCCACAATGCCTGCGCACCGGGTTCGTTCGATAATCTGTCGATGGCCGCTTCCACGGTGTTTGCCTGTTCCAGCTCTTGTACCAGACCACTGTTAAATCCACGTTCTGCCGCTATCCTCGCAACCACACTCATGGCCATGTCGCTCTTGCTGGAGTGCGTGTCCCATACGCCATCCAGCACTTTGGCAAGCTTGCCGGGATGCCCCAATATCCACAACACGTCTAAATGACGCTGTTGTTCAACCAATGCCTGTTGCGTAAAGGCTAGCGAATCGCCCAGAAAATTGGCAATCTGTATCGCTTTGTGCACAGGCAAACCCAGAATTTCTTTGGCATAGGCGCGGGCTATTTTACCCGGCAGAAAAGCGATGCTGTTGGCATCATGACCCAATGCGACGCGCACATAGACCTCAATCGAGGCAATCCATGTTGCCAGCGATAAAGGTTCGACTATTCCTGAGGTGCCAAGTATCGAAATGCCGCCGAGTATGCCGAGACGAGGGTTGTAGGTCTTTTTGGCAATCGTTTCGCCGTTCACGCAGCCTAGGGTCAGGTCGAAGCCTTGGTCTTTATTATCGCTCACTTCGGCGACGGCCTGGCGCATCATCCTGCGCGGCACCGGATTGATTGCAGGCTCTCCGACCGGTACGCGTATGCCCGGCTGGGTCACGGTGCCGACGCCGTCTCCGGCGAAAAAGCGTATCTGCCCTTCGTTGTTTCTTCGCACTTCGGCAAAGATAGTCGCCCCGTGCGTGTTGTCCGGGTCGTCGCCGCCGTCTTTGAACACTTCGACGCGTACCGTTTGTTCATCCAACCAACGGCTGTCCTGTATCGGTACGTTTAAAAAATGAATGTCGTCCGGCAATGTTATTTGCACCTGGGTGCGGCGTTCGCCGTGCAGCAGCAGATAAAGTGCAGCTTTAACCGCCGCCGTGGCACAGCTGCCCGTTGTGCGACCTCGCCGTAAGCCGTTCGGTGCTAGGACACGCAGGTCGAATTCTTTAAGTTCTGCCTGCTCCATGTTAGGTGAGCAAGTTCCGTAGGGTACGCTGCGCGTACCTTGATTGTCGTACGGCAAGCGTAATCAAGGTACGCGCAGCGTACCCTACAAGACTGGCAGAATTCATCATTCCCACGCTCCGGCGTGGGAATGCAGTGTCAGACGCTCCAGCGAATAAAAGGTTTTCCACTAGCGTTACGAACTTAATCAATCTGATTCTGTAGTGAACAAAGCTGATTCACCGCATCGATCATCAAGCCGTTGACCACCGTTGCCGCCCACGGTGAACCGCCGCGTGTGCCGCTGTTGGTGATGCGCGGCACTTGCAAGCAACGCTTTAATTCGGCTTTCGACTCATGGGTGCCGACAAAACCGACCGGCAGGCCGATCACCAGTTGCGGCCGCCAGCCGTGTTCGCGAATCAACCTCACCGCTTCCATGATCGCGGTCGGCGCATCGCCTATCGACAACACCATATCGTTGCCGAATTTTTCAAAAGCGCGGCGTATTCCGGCGGCGGAACGGGTGATACCTTGGGTTTGCGCCATCAGCGCGGTTTCTCGGTCATGCACCCCGCACCAAGTTTCGATGCCGAGTTGTTCGAGCAGGGCGCGTTTGAGGCCAGTCTGCACCATGGTCACGTCAGTCACCACAAGTTTGCAGCGGAGCAGGGCGCGGATGCCGGTTTCGACCGCACCCGCCGAAAAGTAAATGTCGTCAACCGCATTAAAATCACCGCTGGTATGCACCAAGCGTTGCAGCACGGTTAAATGCGCTTCAGGAAAGGCTGACCAGTCGCGTCCGGCAGCGATGATGCGGAAACTTTCGGCTTCTATCGGATGCGGTACGTAAGGTGCAAACTCTGTGGCGGCATCATCGACAGCCGCTTTTTCAAACAGGCCGCGCACTTGTAAATGATGAGGGCGCTGCGGTTCACCGACCTGTTGTTCAAAGCCGACGATTTGCACCCGGTATTTGCACAGCGAACAGTTCATCGCCGCGCGGCCTTCCACGGCTTCTTGAGCTCTGGCGATCAGCACATCGGCGACGTTTGGATGGACACCGAGATAACCGGCTTTGAGTACTTCCAGCTCAGGTTCGCGCTCCTGCAAGGCGTCGGCGGCTTCATAAATGCGCTTGACCAAAATGCCGTCGAACAGGAAAAACGGCACCACGATCAGCCGTGCATAGCCTAGTTTAGCTGCGGCACGCAGGCCG
>JBCKWO010000087.1:0-6353 GCA_038922535.1 Methylobacter sp.
AGCATAATCATGATGACTTGCCCCTCTACTAAATCGGACCTAACTCAGATGAATAACAGCGAACAAGATCTTCCGGAAGTGCTTTATAGGCTTAATCAAATCGGTATTACCTTATCAAAAGAGAGAAATATTGATGTCTTGCTTGAAAGGATTTTAGAAGTCACCATCGATATCCTACATGCAGACGGTGGAACACTTTACCTACTAAGCCCAGAGTATTTGCTAAAATTTACAATTATTCAAAACAAATCGCTCAATATTAAAATGGGCGGCACAAGTGGCATCCCCATCCCATTTCCAGATATTCCGATTATCATAAATGACGAACCCAGCCACAACACAATCGCTGCATATTGTGCAAACACAAAAACCTCCGTCAACATTCATGACGTCTATACAGTAGAGGATTTTGACTTTTCTGTCGCAAAGGACTTTGATGCTAAAACTGGATACCGCACAAAATCGGTACTTTCGATTCCACTCATTGACCATAATGACATCGTACTAGGCGTCTTACAGCTCATAAATTGCTTAGATAAAAACAATAAGGTAATTGAATTTAATGATCTTAATAAAACTATAGCGGAATCACTTAGCTCGCAAGCGAGTATCGTATTACAAAAGCAATTGCTCATTAATCAGCTAAATGAACTGTTTGAAGGCCTGATTAGTCTGATTAATACTGCGATTGACGAAAAATCCCCTTACACAGGTGGACACTGCCTACGCGTACCAGAACTCACCTTAATGCTCGCAGAGGCCGCTAATGATGAAACAGAAGGCCCTTTAGCAAGCTTCACCATGTCCGAAGCGGATCGCTATGAACTCAAAATCGCAGGTATGTTGCACGACTGCGGCAAGATTACAACGCCAGTGCACGTTGTAGACAAAGCCACCAAACTTGAAACTATTTTTGATCGCATTAAACTAATTGAATTTAAATTTGAGATTATTCGACGCGATTTAAAAATCGCTTGTTTAGAAACAATAGTGCAAGACCCTAGCTTTAAAGCACAGGCTGAGGAAGAGTTACAAGCGCAATACATCCTACTTGACGAAAACTTAGTTTTTCTACGCGCCTGCAATATCGGCGGCGAACGCATGACACCAGAAGATATCGCAAAGGTAAAAGAGATTCGAAATACTTATTGGATAGACCAATACGGTGAAAAACAAACGTTATTAACAAGCGAAGAAATTGAAAACCTAACGATTGTTGCTGGCACACTCACACAAGCTGAGCGAGAAGTGATTAATCATCACATTGTGGCCACGATCCAGCTGCTTGAAAAGCTACCTTGGCCTCAGCATCTTCAACACGTTACAGAGTACGCTGGCGGCCACCATGAACGCATGGACGGCAAAGGCTACCCCAAAGGCCTAACAAGAGCGCAAATGTCACCCCAAGCACGCATAATGGGCATTGCCGACATCTTTGAAGCGCTCACTGCATCGGACCGGCCATACAAAAAAGGCATGAAGCTATCCCAAAGCTTAGCTATCATGCGGCGCATGAAAGATGACCAACACATTGATGCAGACCTCTTTGATGTATTCATTAAACAAAAGGTTTATCTAGATTACGCCAAACGCTACCTCAACCCAGAGCAGACAGACATCGATTAAACAACTGTACAAGCTAGCTGTCTAAAGTAAACTAAGTTGTCCAGATGCTTAGGCTATTGCATTTATACAGCAGGAAGCCGCTTATTTGCACACCATTCAATTGAGACACTTGACTTATACTCAGGCAGCTGTATATTTACAGCTGTCTAAACGCATAAATGGCAGGATATATGATTGCCAGTAAAGAATTATTAGCACTCACAGGCATCTCGAGAGCGACGCTCAACAACTATATTGCAATGGGCCTACTTCCTAGGCCAGAGGTGAAGCGTCAAGCCCCAGCCCCAGGTGAATCTCCTGCAACCTTGGGTTACTTTCCTGACTGGGCTACGCAGCGCGTAAATGAAATACGCAATCTTAAGCAGCTAGGCTTAAGTATTGATGCCATTCGCAGCAAATTAAGTGGTCAAACGACCCCTTCGACGCAGGCTATTGCACCCAACCCTCCTCAAACCGAGCCCATCATTCAAGCGGCAGAGCTAGCTGTACCAGAAACTACGCCGTTATTTAGCGAAAGCATTACCGCTGATGAAAACAATGAAACTCAAAACCACGCGCCTGCAATAGATCCGCAAGAATTATTTGAATTAAAATATGATTTAAACCAAAGCATTAATAATTACAAAGAAAGTGATTTATTAGTCTCAGAAGCGGTAAAAGAGACCCCGCAACGCCTAGGCAATACAGACACAACATCTGCCAAAACAGCAAAGCCACAACAAGGCTTAAAACTGACCATTGAGCAGATTGATTACCCGGCCTATATGATTAGCTATGAATTGCATTTGATTTGGTTAAACGACCACGCCAAAGCAGAGTTTTTCTCGGGAGGGGAGATTCCTGATCGTGCAAATGAAGGCTCGATATTGCCTGCCCTACTCAACTGGTCAGCCCATTTGCCGTTTGAAGAAAAACAGCAATTATTTGCAGCCCATTTTAAACAAGTAAAATGCAGACTTCCAGAACAAGCTTTTGCGAAAACCACTTTATTGCTTAGTGAAAATGATCGCACTTGGTTACATAACATTTATGCAAGTTGTGAGCCCGCTGAAAACAAGTTGATGAACTCGCACTCCATTCAACACAAAAACGCAGACGCAGGACGCTGCCAACTCATCGCCATTAGCTTTAGAGAAGGCGTGTTAATGGTTTATCTGCCAGAGGACCAAGAAGCTTGCGGATTACTTGATTGGCTCTCACAGCGTGACACTGTCATTCGCTTGCTTTTAAATAAACGCCTACCGGTTTTAACGCCACTTGCTGTCATGGTGGCCGACTTACAAAACTCTGTGCGTATTTGCTCAGAATTGCCTCCTGAAGAATACTTTGAGCTTATCAACCAAATATGGTCAATGCTAAACCCTATCTTTAGAGATTACTATGGCGCCTACGGCAAGCACACGGGTGACGGCATGGTGTATTACTTCTTCCCGCAAAGTCAGAGAGGCGGGCGCCAATGTTGATGGTTTCACCTAGCACTACTAATTCGTAGTTGGTATTGGTTTTAAATGTGCCCAGCCATTCTTCACCTTCACTTAGGCCAATGTTCATATAAAGCGGGTTATCCCAGCCTTTTTTTACCGCCCATTCGTGGCTTATTTTCTTCATGATGTCACGCACTTTGCCAGCGCATAGAATCGCATTCATTAAATGGTTGCGGTCTGGTTGCGGGAAGAAGTAATACACCATGCCGTCACCCGTGTGCTTGCCGTAGGCGCCATAGTAATCTCTAAAGATAGGGTTTAGCATTGACCATATTTGGTTGATAAGCTCAAAGTATTCTTCAGGAGGCAATTCTGAGCAAATACGCACAGAGTTTTGTAAGTCGGCCACCATGACAGCAAGTGGCGTTAAAACCGGTAGGCGTTTATTTAAAAGCAAGCGAATGACAGTGTCACGCTGTGAGAGCCAATCAAGTAATCCGCAAGCTTCTTGGTCCTCTGGCAGATAAACCATTAACACGCCTTCTCTAAAGCTAATGGCGATGAGTTGGCAGCGTCCTGCGTCTGCGTTTTTGTGTTGAATGGAGTGCGAGTTCATCAACTTGTTTTCAGCGGGCTCACAACTTGCATAAATGTTATGTAACCAAGTGCGATCATTTTCACTAAGCAATAAAGTGGTTTTCGCAAAAGCTTGTTCTGGAAGTCTGCATTTTACTTGTTTAAAATGGGCTGCAAATAATTGCTGTTTTTCTTCAAACGGCAAATGGGCTGACCAGTTGAGTAGGGCAGGCAATATCGAGCGTTCATTTGCACGATCAGGAATCTCCCCTCCCGAGAAAAACTCTGCTTTGGCGTGGTCGTTTAACCAAATCAAATGCAATTCATAGCTAATCATATAGGCCGGGTAATCAATCTGCTCAATGGTCAGTTTTAAGCCTTGTTGTGGCTTTGCTGTTTTGGCAGATGTTGTGTCTGTATTGCCTAGGCGTTGCGGGGTCTCTTTTACCGCTTCTGAGACTAATAAATCACTTTCTTTGTAATTATTAATGCTTTGGTTTAAATCATATTTTAATTCAAATAATTCTTGCGGATCTATTGCAGGCGCGTGGTTTTGAGTTTCATTGTTTTCATCAGCGGTAATGCTTTCGCTAAATAACGGCGTAGTTTCTGGTACAGCTAGCTCTGCCGCTTGAATGATGGGCTCGGTTTGAGGAGGGTTGGGTGCAATAGCCTGCGTCGAAGGGGTCGTTTGACCACTTAATTTGCTGCGAATGGCATCAATACTTAAGCCTAGCTGCTTAAGATTGCGTATTTCATTTACGCGCTGCGTAGCCCAGTCAGGAAAGTAACCCAAGGTTGCAGGAGATTCACCTGGGGCTGGGGCTTGACGCTTCACCTCTGGCCTAGGAAGTAGGCCCATTGCAATATAGTTGTTGAGCGTCGCTCTCGAGATGCCTGTGAGTGCTAATAATTCTTTACTGGCAATCATATATCCTGCCATTTATGCGTTTAGACAGCTGTAAATATACAGCTGCCTGAGTATAAGTCAAGTGTCTCAATTGAATGGTGTGCAAATAAGCGGCTTCCTGCTGTATAAATGCAATAGCCTAAGCATCTGGACAACTTAGTTTACTTTAGACAGCTAGCTTGTACAGTTGTTTAATCGATGTCTGTCTGCTCTGGGTTGAGGTAGCGTTTGGCGTAATCTAGATAAACCTTTTGTTTAATGAATACATCAAAGAGGTCTGCATCAATGTGTTGGTCATCTTTCATGCGCCGCATGATAGCTAAGCTTTGGGATAGCTTCATGCCTTTTTTGTATGGCCGGTCCGATGCAGTGAGCGCTTCAAAGATGTCGGCAATGCCCATTATGCGTGCTTGGGGTGACATTTGCGCTCTTGTTAGGCCTTTGGGGTAGCCTTTGCCGTCCATGCGTTCATGGTGGCCGCCAGCGTACTCTGTAACGTGTTGAAGATGCTGAGGCCAAGGTAGCTTTTCAAGCAGCTGGATCGTGGCCACAATGTGATGATTAATCACTTCTCGCTCAGCTTGTGTGAGTGTGCCAGCAACAATCGTTAGGTTTTCAATTTCTTCGCTTGTTAATAACGTTTGTTTTTCACCGTATTGGTCTATCCAATAAGTATTTCGAATCTCTTTTACCTTTGCGATATCTTCTGGTGTCATGCGTTCGCCGCCGATATTGCAGGCGCGTAGAAAAACTAAGTTTTCGTCAAGTAGGATGTATTGCGCTTGTAACTCTTCCTCAGCCTGTGCTTTAAAGCTAGGGTCTTGCACTATTGTTTCTAAACAAGCGATTTTTAAATCGCGTCGAATAATCTCAAATTTAAATTCAATTAGTTTAATGCGATCAAAAATAGTTTCAAGTTTGGTGGCTTTGTCTACAACGTGCACTGGCGTTGTAATCTTGCCGCAGTCGTGCAACATACCTGCGATTTTGAGTTCATAGCGATCCGCTTCGGACATGGTGAAGCTTGCTAAAGGGCCTTCTGTTTCATCATTAGCGGCCTCTGCGAGCATTAAGGTGAGTTCTGGTACGCGTAGGCAGTGTCCACCTGTGTAAGGGGATTTTTCGTCAATCGCAGTATTAATCAGACTAATCAGGCCTTCAAACAGTTCATTTAGCTGATTAATGAGCAATTGCTTTTGTAATACGATACTCGCTTGCGAGCTAAGTGATTCCGCTATAGTTTTATTAAGATCATTAAATTCAATTACCTTATTGTTTTTATCTAAGCAATTTATGAGCTGTAAGACGCCTAGTACGATGTCATTATGGTCAATGAGTGGAATCGAAAGTACCGATTTTGTGCGGTATCCAGTTTTAGCATCAAAGTCCTTTGCGACAGAAAAGTCAAAATCCTCTACTGTATAGACGTCATGAATGTTGACGGAGGTTTTTGTGTTTGCACAATATGCAGCGATTGTGTTGTGGCTGGGTTCGTCATTTATGATAATCGGAATATCTGGAAATGGGATGGGGATGCCACTTGTGCCGCCCATTTTAATATTGAGCGATTTGTTTTGAATAATTGTAAATTTTAGCAAATACTCTGGGCTTAGTAGGTAAAGTGTTCCACCGTCTGCATGTAGGATATCGATGGTGACTTCTAAAATCCTTTCAAGCAAGACATCAATATTTCTCTCTTTTGATAAGGTAATACCGATTTGATTAAGCCTATAAAGCACTTCCGGAAGATCTTGTTCGCTGTTATTCATCTGAGTTAGGTCCGATTTAGTAGAGGGGCAAGTCATCATGATTATGCT
>JBCKWO010000088.1:0-6056 GCA_038922535.1 Methylobacter sp.
TCGATAACTTTGGTAAGCGGCGTATTATATAGCAACCGAAAAAATAAACTAGGTCTATCTAAGGATTTTTTAAGCTCCCCATAAGGAACATCTTGCCGCCTGGAATGCAACATTCGACTTTAGCGGAATGGTGAGCGCATGAATGGGGAGGTATATGGCCCATTGTAATGGCCCCAATAAAAAGGATAACCGCCATAATAAGGATAACCCCCATAATAAGGATTGTAGCCATAGCCATAGCCATCGTAATAATTGCTGTACACATAAACCGGCCACCGATAAAGGGTCGAGGCTGAAACCAACGGCAAGCGCATGGCTTTTTTGCCTATGGTGCGTTCGAGATCGCCTATCAGTGTTCCTGCAACGGTGATTTTCGTGTCTTTGGTGTAAACGGCCGGATCGAGAAACTCAGGGCTTTTAATAAGAAACCGCCCCTCATTCGCCCGGTCTGTTTGCGGTTCGCCATCATCATCAAGGGGATATGACAACACTTGCACCAGACTGAAGTTTTGCTCGTTTTCCACATTGATAATAGCGCCGCCCCAGCGCACGGGCGCATCTTTATAACCGGAAATATTGTGGATTGCCTGAGTATAGGAAATATCAAACAGCGGGGGATTTTTGATTGTAGGCGGCAAAGTCGAGCAAGCGTTCAACAATAAACAAATGGGTAATAAATACCGTTTCATAGTTTTCTCCTGATATTTGGGCATTAAATTTGTAGCTATTTAGCGTATTCAAACCCAAAAACTGACGATTTTATACTCGCTGAATAGTTACTTAAATTTTACCTTACTTAACCAGAAAATCGGTGACAAAGCTATAGCTATAGATGCCTACTCTTACAACTGCATTGGATTGCAGTACAATATGCGCTTTTCCAACTATTTCCGCACGATTCATGAACAAACAAAAGAAACTGCTACGCTCCGATATACGCTATGAATGTGGGGATGCTTTTTATGAGCGCGGACGCAACTATTTTGAAAAAGGCATGGTGATCAGTCTCACGGTCGAAAGTGAAGGGGCTCTTTTTGTTCAACTCAATGCCGTAGTCAAAGGCAGTCATAAAGATCCGTACCGGCAAAATATCCGCATAGTTTGGAGGCCAGACTATAGTGCGGCGGAGCTTGACGGCGATTGCACTTGCCCTATCCGCTATAACTGCAAACACGTTGCTGCTGCCTGCCTGCTGTATCAAAACTCTAGCTTAAGTTTGTCGGCATCGAATGCACAGCCCAGTTGTCTGGATTGGCTAGACAGTCCCCATGATCAAGCGCCTCAACAACAGGATGTCAATCAGGAATTTATTGCTTACATTCTGGTGCCCGGCAAAGCAAAACACGAATTCACGGTCGAATTTTTTATCACTAAAGAAAAGAAAACCGGCGGTTTAAATAAAGGCAGAAGAACGACCTTAAATAACCTCCGTTATAGCTATTCTTATCTTAATTACATTCGGCCTGAAGATGAGGAAATTGCCAAACTGCTGACAGCGCTTAATCCCACGTTTAAAGACGAGCCATTAATTGCAGGCGCCACAGGTTATTTGGCGCTGTCCAAACTGCTGAAAACCGGCCGTCTGTTCTGGCAAAATGGTGAGCGTCCGCCGTTAATGAAAGGAATTGGCCGCGATTTAAAATTTAACTGGCAGACTGCGAATAACGGCGACTTTCAATTGACTGTCGAAATCGATCCGTCGGCAATCCTACTGCTAACCGATCCGCCGCAATACCTGGACGAGGCTTTGGGCATGATAGGTATGCTCAATACCCACAATATTTCGGCCGAGCAACTTAAAAATATCCTGTCCGCCCCGCTTATTCCTCCCGAATATGCCGATGAATTCAGCCAGCGCCTGATTACCGAACACCCCAGTTTGTCGCTACCGACTCCTAAAAAAGTCGAGTTGATCGAAGTCGAGGAGCTAACACCTACGCCCCGGCTATTGCTGTTCGGCCATCAGTTAACGTCCCAACAGTACGGCCATTTTATGGCGGTCAGTTTTGATTATGGGGACTGGACGCTTTCTGCGATCACTCCGGAAGAATATAGCGTCGTAAAAACCGAGCAAGGACTGGTGCGGATTAAACGCGACATAGAAACTGAATATCTGGCTATACATCGCCTTAGCGAACTTGGCTTTACCCAGGCCACCGCATTGGACACCGGCATACAAGAACTGGTGTTGTACAGCGCTGCTCAAACCGTCATGGATAGTGCCGCACGTTGGGGAGACTTCCTCCAAAACACGCTGTTGGAGTTGGAGCAGGACGGCTGGATTGTCGACATAGACGAGAGCTTCCTGCTTAATTTCCAAACCGCGCAGAACTGGAACGCCCAAATCAGCGAAAGCCAGCAAGACTGGTTCGAGATGCACTTTACCATCGAGATTGACGGCCAGCCTTTGCCTTTGCTGCCGTTAATCATGCCGGTACTGGAAAATTACGACTTGGAAAACTTGCCGGCTTTGCTCAGCATCCCTTTGGGTGAGCATAACTACCTGAATATACCCAGCGAAAAAATCAAGCCGTTTTTGAATGTGTTGATCGAGTTGTTTAACAGCAGCACCTTGGGCAAGGATGGCTCGTTGAAACTGTCCCGTTTTAACGCCGCCGCGCTGGCCGATCTGGAACAACAAAACAACGGCCTGTTTTCTATCAGCGGCGGTGCAGCGCTACGGGAACTGGGGCAAAAATTAAAAAACTTTACCGGCATTGAAGATGTCGCCCTGCCCAACAACTTGCATGCGGAACTGCGGCCTTACCAACAGCAGGGACTCAACTGGCTGCAATTTTTACGGGAATATAAATTCTCCGGCATCCTTGCCGACGACATGGGCCTAGGCAAAACTATACAAACGCTCGCCCACCTGTTGATTGAAAAACAAAGCGGCCGGATGAGTTCGCCGACCCTGATCATCGCGCCGACCAGCCTGATGAGCAACTGGCGACGGGAAACCGAGCGCTTCACGCCCGACCTGAAAATCCTGATCTTGCAGGGCACCGAACGCAAACAGCTGTTCTACAAAATCAGGGACTATGACCTGATCCTGACCACTTATCCGCTGCTGTTACGGGATGAGGAAACGCTGCTGGAGCATGATTATCATTATCTGGTTTTGGACGAATCCCAGACCATTAAAAATCCGCTATCCAAAGCCGCCCAACTGGTGCGGCGCATCAAAGCCAATCATCGGCTTTGCTTGACCGGTACGCCGATGGAAAATCATCTGGGCGAACTATGGGCGCAATTCGATTTTTTGATGCCGGGCTTTTTGAGCGACAGCGCCACGTTTAAAAAGCGCTACCGCACACCCATTGAAGTGTATGGCGACAGTGAGCAAAGATCGAGGCTGTCGCGTAGAGTTGCACCGTTTATGTTGCGCCGCACCAAGCAGGAAGTCGCTACGGAATTGCCGCCAAAAACCGAGATCATCCGTTCCGTGCCGCTTTATCCAAAACAGGCTGCCTTATACGAAAGCATCCGCCTGACCATGGAGAAAAAAGTCCGCGATGCGATAGCCAAAAAAGGCCTGTCGCGCAGTCACATCACCATCCTGGACGCCCTGCTCAAACTGCGGCAAACCTGCTGCGACCCTCGTACCCTCAGGCTGGTAGAAGCACAAAAAGTAACAGAATCCGCCAAACTCGATTTGCTGATGGAGATGTTGCCGGAACAACTGGAAGAAGGCCGCCGCATTCTGGTGTTCTCGCAATTCACCCGCATGATCGCGCTGATTGAAGACGAACTGAACGCCCGCAAAATCGGCTACGCCAAACTGACCGGCCAAACCAAAAACCGCGACGCCGCGATAGACTTGTTTAAGAGCGGCGAAGTTAACGTGTTCCTGATCAGCCTGAAAGCAGGCGGGGTCGGATTAAACCTGACCGAAGCCGACACCGTGATTATTTACGATCCGTGGTGGAACCCCGCCGCAGAAAGCCAAGCCGCAGACCGCGCCCATCGTATCGGCCAGGACAAACCGGTGTTCGTCTACAAACTGATTACCGAAAATACCGTGGAAGAAAAGATTATCGCCATGCAGGACAAAAAGCGCGCATTAGCTGAAAGCATCTACAAAGACGGTGCCAAAGAGGAGTCTTTAAAGCTGACTGCGGATGATTTGACGGCTTTGTTTGAGCCTTTGGCATAAACTGAACTTGCCTTGCTTCATAAGCTTTCGATGAGCCAAATCAAAGTTGAAAAAATCGGCTTGTCTGGAGCGAAATAATCAAACCTGTCCGACAGAATTCTAGGTGTTTAAGCTGATTGTTCATAGTCCATGTTTTTGATATTATTGGCTGGGCGAAATGAATTCTTCTGTTGTCCACATTGGGTTTGTGCGGCAGTCTACCCAACTAATCAATTAATGAGAGATTACACCCATATCATGAATACAGGCACAACAAAATTTGTAGTTTCTTATCCCCAAACCAATTGGGATTACGTCAAGTTTAGATTAAATCGAATTATTCGCGGCAAGGACAAATCTAACGATGTTTTTCAAGGTTTGCCGGGCGGTAAAATTGAATTATTTGAACATAACGGCGAATTGGGAGGGATTAAATCTTTAGGCGAAATTCATCCTATTAAGCCGTTTGGAATGCATTACGTTGCGGGGGAAGGCTTGTATTTCATTACCGGTTTGCCTTGTAGTAAAGACGGCGTTACCGGTGATGAGCATATTGCCCGCTTAAATGATAATGGCATCATTGACTTGGAAATCCGTAGCCCGTTATTAAGTCAAGTGCGATCTTTGCGCCGCACAGAAAACGGTTTGTTGGTTACCGCCAGCGGTGTCGATGCACTGTTGGAATTTGATTTGCAAGGTCAACTTATTTGGTCATGGTGGGCAACAGAACAGGGTTATGATCAAGCTTACGGTGGCGGCAAGCGGGTGCTTGATAAGACCCTGGATCATCGCCTGAAAAACTATCCCGGTCGCTTGCAAACGACGCACTTAAACTCCGCTATAGTGGATCCTTATGATGCAGACTACGTGCTGACTATTCTATTTTATCAAGGTAAAGTTGCACGCATTAATCGAACCACTCTTGAACACGAGATTGTCATTTCCGGCTTAAACGGCGCCCACCATATTCGGCCTCACTCGGAAGGCTATATGCTGTCTAATTCGCGTAGAGGCGAGGTGTTATTTTTCGATAAAAACTTCACTTTGACTAAACGCATTCCCGGCACAAGTCGTTTTTTTCCGGTGAAATGGGTGCAAGATGCGCTTGAAACGTCGTGGGGAACCTATTTAATTGCGGATTGCAACACCTTTAAATTGCATGAGTGCGATAAAAACGGACGGCAAAAAAGTATCAGCACCCATATGCCGAACAGAATTTTTCAAATTGAGCCGGTATCCTCGACTTTCTCTTTACCTGCCGTTTATCGAGATTAAAGGTAATCGCTACCCCCCATCCATCCGCGTTGGTTGTTGCAATCAACGCAAGCGTTTTCCGCTCGCCGCATCATAAATAGCGGATTCCTGTTCAAGTTCGCCGACGTTGCCATGCACGATAAAAATATTGGAACCGGCAAAGGCTTTTAACAGTCTTCTCGATTCTTTGATCGCAAGCTGGTTAGTCGGGTTGGCGCTGGTCGATACTAAGGGGCTGCCAAACTGAGCGCATAAGTCGCGGGTAATAGAGTGTTGGTCATCCCGGCGGCTAGTGATCAATGTTCGCAGCTCAAGCCGTAGACCCCTTCGGTGGGGTAAGCGATGACTGTGCCGGTTTTGAGATGGCGGATGGCGTTTTTTATTTTAAACAGGGAGTGATAGGGCATTGGTAACTACTTAGGCGCGTGCCGCATCCTGTAGACCTTCCAGGTTTTTAAAACCTGGAAGGTCTTGACCGAGGCTATTGCGTCTAAGAGTCTTATGGTTTTATTAAAAACAATAACTTATAAATTAGAGGAATACAGATTTCGTTAGTATTAACGTTTGGGGTGAGTAATTAGTGTTAAATTTAATATTCATTAAAAATGAAAGTCATTTTATTCAGCTAGTTATAAGACAGACAAGTAACTTCTCATTAGTTGCAGGT
>JBCKWO010000089.1:0-6035 GCA_038922535.1 Methylobacter sp.
CATTCTGGGTTTCGATTTGTCCACTACCGTTCATTTTGTCCGACCAAGGCGATACGCTAAGGATGACCTGCTGTCCGACCAATCGGGGTACTACTGAAAAACCGGTGGTCGCTTCGGAATAGTCGGTGGTCGTTGGGTAACCGAAAGCTGAAAAATTTTGTCTTGGATAAGCCTTGCCCATTTCAATGTGAGCCGGGACGCCTTCCAAGGTTCTGATGGTCTGGGTACTTTCGTCGTTGCTCTTATCTTGCGTCTGATACAGGTGGCCGATTATTCTGCCGCCGGATTTTAAAGGATCATCGCCTGGAATATGCAGTTGAACTCTGGCGATCGCGTTTAATTCATCGGCGGTAGTCGACCGGGTTTGAATGACGCTGATCAGCAGATTGTTCATGCGTACATCCAATTGACTGACGATAGCCTTAATTTCAGCCAGTCGGTCAGGCGTAGTCTTGACCAATAGATTGGAGCCGTTGTCGATAAGCTGAGCGGTATTGCCCAGCAACGGTGCAAGCAGTGGCACAATTTCGGACGCCGGTCGATGGGTTAACGGGATCACTTCAATAATAGTGTCTGCGGCAAATACGCTATTGGCTAGCAGCGTCATGAACATCAAGGCTAAAAGTTTTTTCAAGGTGAGGCTCCGGTAAAGTTAACCATTAATCGTTATGGTATACCGATGCGTGTGCTATTCGACATTCTTTTTTGTCATGAAGATCGGGGCGATACGCTGGCGCAGTCGCTTGCGAGACAGGAGTCGAGTAGTCCCCAGAAGCGATAGTGCAGTCGTGATAAGTAATGGATCAAAAGTTGTTTAACAATCTGTAGGAGCGGCTTTAGCCGCGATAATCGCGGCTAAAGCCGCTCCTACATCAGGGTTTTGTTAAAACAGTTATGGACACCTACTTATGGATTTTTACATACCTTGAAGTAATGGTATGGTGTTGCTCGGAATTGCCAGTCATGTTTGCTGGCTCATGTATAAAAATTCGGAAGCCCATGTTTGAACAAACTTTCAAAAATATAGACGACATCTTGCACAAAGATGCGGGTTGCGGTAGTGAGCTGGACTACGTCGAACAGACCTCATGGGTACTGTTCCTTAAATACTTGGAAGACCTGGAGCGGGACAAGCTGACCGCAGCGCAGCTTGCAGGCAAACCTTATCAGCCCATCATCGATGAGCAGTACAAATGGCATGTGTGGGCAGCACCGAAAACCAGTGACGGCAAAATTGACCATCACCAGGCGCTGACGGGCGACGACCTGAAGGACTTTGTTGATCACACCCTCTTCCCTTATCTAAAGAAATTCAAGGCAGAAGCATTAAGCCCGGACACCATCGAATACAAAATCGGTGAGATTTTCAGCGAACTGAAGAATCGGGTGCAAAGCGGCTACAACCTGCGAGAGGTCATCAACCTGATCGACGGGCTGCGTTTCCGCTCCAAAGAAGAGAAGCACGAAATGTCGCATCTCTACGAAGACAAAATCAAGAACATGGGCAATGCCGGTCGTAATGGCGGCGAGTATTACACCCCACGTCCGTTAATCAAAACCATCGTCAAGGTCGTGGCTCCTGAGATTGGTCAAAAGGTCTATGACGGTGCAGTCGGTTCTGCTGCCTTCCTGTTCCTGCAACACTTCATCAAGATTTTGAAGACAGGTGGTCGTGCTGGCGTGGTCATCAAAAACACCTTCTTGTCGAATACCGATAACGCATCGGTTAGCCTACGCAAGCTGTTGCTGGAGAGCTGCAAGCTGCATACCGTGCTAGATATGCCCGGTGGTACGTTTACAGGTGCAGGCGTTAAAACCGTGGTGCTGTTCTTCGAGAAGGGCTCGCCCACCAAAAAAGTCTGGTTCTACCAGCTCAACCTTGATCGAAACCTGGGCAAGACTAATCCGCTCAATGAAGCCGACCTCGCCGATTTCGTCACCCTGCAAAAGACCAAGGCGGATTCTGATAACTCGTGGTCAGTGGATGTGTCAGGCATAGACCCATCGACTTATGACCTGTCGGTTAAAAATCCGAACCGCAACGAGGAAGTAAAGCATCGCAGCCCACAGGACATCATCGCCGAAATCGCCAAGCTGGATGCCGAGAGTGCGACGGTGTTAGCAAAAATCAAACAGTTACTGTGAGGAAAAAGCCATGACCACACCGGAAACACACAAACTACAGATGTTGAAACCAGCGGCAAGAACATTCAGACGCTGCTATGATAGCTATTCGCCGACAGGCCATAAGCTGGGGGTTTTAGCATGTTACAGACAGTAGAAGCCATTTATGATCCGAACAAAGGCCTAACGTTTTCTGAAGCCGTCAACATCACCGAACCGGTTAAAGTATGGGTGACTTTCGTTGAGCCATGCCAGCAACTTACACCGCTGAACAAAGGTTCGGCACAGGCATTATTGGAGGCTTTAAGACACCACCCATTGCCTGAATCTGCCCGTATCTCGGACGCAGATATTGAGGCACAAATTCAGGACATCGCACAAAGCTGGGAGTCATGAGAACATGATTTATCTGGATTCCTGTGTGGTCATTTACTGGATCGAAAATCATTCTATTTTTGCTCCGCGTATTGAGCAACAGCTTTTACAAGCAGCACCTAGCGGCTTTGCAATCAGTCCATTGGTCATGGCAGAAGTTTTGGTTATGCCCTTTCGTCAAAATAATACGGCGCTTATTCAACGGTACGAAGCTTTTTTTGCCTGTAGTGTGCTGCTAACGCTGCCGGAAACCGTCTTTGTACAATCGGCACGCTTACGCGCCACCTATCCCAGCTTGAAAACACCGGATGCCTTGCACTTGGCGACTGCCCAATATCATGGTTGTCACGCATTTTGGACAAATGATGATCGCCTGCAAAAGACGATGTCCAATTATGCCGTTAATGTTTGCTCGGCTGTATGAAAGATAGTCGCACTGGATGCCGAGAGTGCCGCAGTATTAAGTAAAATTAGAGCCTTGCTATAAGGAAAAAATGATGGAAGACATACGCTGGAAACAACGTTTTGACAATTTACAATCGGCTTATGCAGGGCTACAGGATGCCGTACAGGGCAATACGCAAATGCCCGATAATAAATTAATCCGGCTGGCACTGGTCAAGTCATTCGAGATAACCTTCGAATTGTCGTGGAAAACCATGAACGACTACCTTAAATACAACGGCATAGATGTTAAGTTTCCCAGAGAAGTCATCAAGCAGGCTTTCGCCAACGACATCATCACCGATGGGCAACTGTGGATAGACATGCTCGAAGAACGCAACCTGATGGCGCAACCCTACGATGAGGAGCGCGCACTAGAAGCCGTCAATCACATCCGCCAGCGTTATATGGCGGGGCTGGAACAGCTACACGGATACTTACTGGCAAGGGCTTCCTGATGTTTGGTTTAAACGAACAGACCCTGGCCGCCATTACCGCCTGCCTGCAACACTATCCGGAAATCATCTGGGCGAAAATTTACGGCTCGCGTGCCAAGGGTAACTACGAGCGCGGTTCGGATATTGATGTTGCTTTCAGTAGTTCTCTCGACTGCTCGGCGGACTTGCTCGACGCACTCGACAGCCTGCCCACGCCCTACCTTTTTGATGTGACACATGTCGAAACCCTAAAACATCAAGGATTGAAAGCACATATAGATGGCGTGGGCGTGATGATTTATCAGCGTGATCAGGGTGAGGCAATATGAAGGCGGGATGGCAGATAAAAAATTTGGGCGAACTTTGTGAGGTAATTGCGGGACAGTCACCTGAGGGGAAGTTCTACAACTCTGAGGGCAACGGTATACCTTTTTATCAAGGGAAAAAAGATTTCGGTAAGAAATTCATCGAGCCGCCGACAACTTGGACAACAGAGACAACGAAGCTCGCCAGAGAAGGTGACATCCTTATGTCGGTTCGTGCACCGGTCGGACCAATAAACTTTGCCTCAAACGAAATTTGTATTGGCCGAGGTTTGGCTGCAATTCGCTGTGCAGACAATTTAGATCGTGATTTCTTGTTTTACCAGCTACTTCATTTACAACCAGCGATTGCAGGTAGAGAAGGTGCAGTCTTTGCCTCAATTAACAAAGCTGAAATAGCAGCGCTCCCATTAGGCTACACACCCCTCCCCGAACAACAACGCATCGTCGCCATCCTTGATGAAGCGTTTGAAGGCATTGCCACCGCCACAGCCAATGCCGAGCTTAACCTCGCCAATGCCCGTGAGGTGTTTCAGAGTTACCTGCAATCCGTCTTTAGCGAGAAGGGCGAGGAGTGGGTTGCCCTATCCGAGTTGGCAACTGATATCACGGACGGCGACCACATGCCACCGCCAAAGTCACCAACGGGTGTTCCGTTTATCACCATCTCAAACATCAACAAGGACACGCGTTGTATTGATTTCTCAGATACGTTCACGGTATCTGAAGAATATTTTCGAAAACTAAAGCCGAATAAGAAACCGCTCAAAGGTGATGTGCTTTATACGGTGACGGGTTCGTTTGGAATTCCGGTGCGCGTTGATCAAAATGTAGATTTTTGTTTTCAACGACACATTGGTTTGATTCGTCCATCTGCTGAAACGGATAGTGCATGGCTTTATTATTTACTTCTCTCTCCGCAAGTATTTAGGCAAGCCAGTATTGGTGCAACAGGAACGGCGCAAAAAACAGTTTCTTTGAAAGTACTAAGAAACATCCAAGTTCCGCGCGTGCCTATGGTGGAACAGCGTGAAGTTGCAGCTAAACTCGATAAGCTATCAGCCGAAACCCAACGCCTCGAATCCATCTACAAGCAAAAGCTCACCGCACTGACCGAGCTTAAAAAATCCATCCTCAACCAAGCTTTCAGCGGCCAGCTATAGGAGTCCCGCCATGTCAATTCAGCCCGCTTTTTTTGAAGAACACCAGATTCGCCGCGTATATGACGAAGAAACAGAAACCTGGCTGTTCTCGGTGATTGACATCGTACAGGTGCTGACACAACAGCCCGATTATCAGGGTGCCAGAAAGTATTGGAAGGTGCTGAAAGGTCGTCTGGATAAGGAAGGCAGTCAACTGGTATCAAACTGTTACCAGTTGAAAATGACTGCTGACGATGGCAAACAACGCCTAACCGATGTAGCAACTGCGGAAACATTGCTACGACTGGTGCAGTCTGTCCCCAGCCCGAAAGCCGAGCCGATCAAGCTGTGGCTGGCAAAGGTGGGTTATGAACGCATGCAGGAAATGGCTGATCCGGCTCTGTCGCTGAATCGGGCGCGTGCTTCCTGGCAACAGCATGGGCGCAGCGACAAGTGGATACAGCAACGCATGACCGGGCAGGAAACCCGCAATAAGCTGACCGATTACTGGGCTGACCACGACATCAAAGCGGGACAGGAATTCGCCATCCTCACCAATCTAATCCATCAGGAATGGTCCGGGGTGAGCGTGAAGGCTCATAAGGACATGAAGGGCTTGCAGACTCACAATCTGCGTGACCACATGAGCGAGGCCGAGTTGATTTTTACCGCACTGGCTGAACTATCCACCCGCCAGATCGCAGCTTCGGATGACGCGACCGGCATGGCAGAGAATAGCCTAGCTGCTAAACAAGGCGGCGCAATTGCCAAGCAGGCACGTAAAGCACTCGAAGCCAAAACAGGCAAGTCGGTAGTCACAGGGGATAGCTTCCTGCCACCTGCCCAAGCACCCAAAGCGTTGAAATCTGAACAGCCAGACAAGCCCAAAAAAGGGAAGAAAAAATGAACGAAGCGGAAACCAGAGCCGAATACATAGACCCCAAACTGAAAGCCGCCGGTTGGGGCGTGGTAGAAGGCTCGCGGGTGCTGCGGGAGTTCCACATCACCGCCGGTAAAATCCAAACCGGCGGCACACGGGCAAAGCCGATGATTGCCGATTACATTCTGGTCTACAAGAACCGCAAGATCGGCGTGATTGAAGCCAAAAGTCTGAAACAGGCAGTCGGCGAAGGCGTTGCCCAAGCAAAAATATACGCCAAAAAACTGCACATCAATTACACCTATGCCAG
>JBCKWO010000090.1:0-5922 GCA_038922535.1 Methylobacter sp.
ACCCATAACCCATCGCTCTCACGCTGGAGCATGGGAACGATGCAGAGTGGGGGATATTTTTTGCGAGTTACCTAAAGCCGGACGCTTGGGGAAGGCTTATCTAAAAATCATTTACCGCCGGTAACTACAGGGATGCAAAAATAAGGGCTCTTCCGTATTTCCCGTTGTAGCAGCTTATCGATACTAATTATGATCTATGTAATAAATATAAATCATTGAAATAAATATTAATTCTCCAAGATTTTGCTTATTAAAGATTTAATCTATAGGCGTTATGATTAGTGACCACGGAAAATCCGGAAGAACCAAAATAAGAGCAACGACTCCAATCAAGCGCCTTTACCTCGATCGTTTATCACTGTATAGACCACATAAACGACAAAAATGACCGTTGAAATATATATGATTGCTGACATGTCTGTTTACCACCCTAAATTGAATTTTTGTTATTTTGTCTAAGGGGCCGGTTTGGCCGAGCCTTTAGACAATCCGTAAGCTTAATTGAGAATATACCAAAAGCGTTTTTGATGCTATCTAACCGGCATCAAAAACAAAGTTGCGCCCCCATCATACAAGAGTCATTATTGTCTGCCCCTTGTTTCTACAGCGTATTTATTTTATGCCCACCGATAACCGTCTGAAGATTTTGCTGGCGATAATTGTTGTCGCAATTACCATTGTTTTTAGCCTCGACCCCATTGCCCAGGAACCGGCTTACCATAATTTCGCCGACCAGCGCCGCATCCTAAACATAGCCAATTTTTACAATGTGCTGTCCAGTTTGCCCTTCGTCATTGTCGGCATCATGGGCATGCGACTGGTCGTGCTAGATCAGGTAACGGGAGGATTGGCCGAGTTGTGGGCCGTGTATTTGACATTCTTTGTCGGGGTGTTTCTGACCGGCTTTGGTTCTGCGTACTACCATCTTCAGCCCGACAATCAGACCCTGCTCTGGGATCGACTGCCGATGACGGTTGCCTTTATGGCGTTGCTTTGCGCCATTATCGGAGAATATATTTCGACCCAGCTGGCGCGGAAATTATTTGTCCCTTTGCTAATTTTGGGTATGGCCTCGGTCGTCTACTGGCAGGTAACGGAACTGAACGGTCACGGCGATTTACGCGCTTACGTGCTGGTGCAGTTTTTGCCCGTATTACTGATACTGCTGATTCTGTGCATGTTTGCATCGAGACTGAACGGCAACAAGTATATTTGGGGTCTCATCGGTGCCTATGCGGCATCGAAGCTGCTGGAGTTGTTAGATAATCCGCTTTATAGCGCGTTCGGCTTGCTCAGCGGTCACTCGCTGAAACATTTGGTCGCCGCATTCGGGACGCTGATTTTTTATTGGGCATTGCAAAGACGGCATTAATCTCAAGAGAAAAAATTTCCAAAAAAAAGGGTGCATCGAAACCGATACACCCTTTTTTGAATATGAACAATTGCAAAAATTAAGAGTTTACCGCCTCGGCAATTTCATTAAACGCTTCAACTCGTGTTTTACCTGTCTTAATCAGGTCAACCCCTGCATCGACTATCATTTTGCAAAGTCCTGGCGTCTTGTAAACGATCAAGCCTAAATAGCCGACAGCCGGTACGGCGATAAAAGCCGCAATAAAACCGTTAAGACCGAAAACTCCCATCAGCTTTATCAGTAATACTATAGCATCCAAAGGCAATAAAACCATGACACCAAAATAGACGATTACCATGAATATGGATACCACAAAAACTACAAACTGAAGTAGCCTGACCAACGCAACATTAACTTTTTTCATATTACTTTCACAACCTGATTGAACTTAAGAAGTCTTTTTTAACCGAAAAAACGGCTTTTTGTAGCGGCAAATTATACCTTAACAGCGTCAAATGGATTCATTTTTTTCGACCTAGTCTTTACGCAAAAATAACCGATATAAAAGTGAACCGGCAATAAAGCCGCCTAAATGCGCCCACCAAGCCACATCAACGGCCTCCCCACCAAACAGCATTGCCGTAGTTGCACTGTGCAACTGAATCAAGACCCACAAACCTAAAAAAGCGACCGCTGGAACATGAATAATTATCGGCAAGAACAGTATCGGAATCCACACCACCACGCGTTCCAGCGGATACAAAAAGAAATAGGCCGCCAAGATACCCGCTATGGCACCCGATGCGCCGACCACAGGAATGGCAAGGTTCGGATCGAAAAACCACTGTAAAAAAGTAGCTAAAAGGCCGCACACCAAATAAAAAATCAAAAAGGGTAGTCGCCCCATTCTATCTTCCACATTATCGCCAAAAATCCACAAAAACCACATGTTCATAATCAAGTGCGGCCAGTTTCCGTGCAAAAACAGACTGGTCAAAAAGGACAAATAGCCATCGAAAGGCAAGCCGTAATAGGGATTGGTATAGCGGATAGGCACCATGCCGTAAAGATTAATCAGCCGAAAACTTAGCTGATCCGGCATCAATTTCATCGTCACAAACACAACAATACAAATAGCCATTATCCCCCAGGTCACTAAAGGCCTTGAATAGCAGGGGGCTGTATCTCTGATGGGTATCATGGTCTTTCCTGATCTGTAGTAGACGCCAAGGATACTCTCCCTGATTTTAAACTTAGCTTAAAAGTTAAAAATCCGATTTGCAATGAATAGTTATTTAATCATAACCCCGACCGCAAAAAGCCTATAATAGCCGCATAAATTTCTTCCTGTCATCCTTGCGCTTTCGCAGCCCTTTAAAGATCCATGCACCCTAATCCAACAGACCTTACTCCATCATTTTCAAACCTATTGCTAGATGAACAACTGCTGTCGGCGGTTAAAAAAATGGGCTTTGAGCAACCCACGCCGGTGCAACTACAGGCGATCCCCCTGGTTCTGGAACACAAAGACCTACTGGTTAGCGCCGAAACCGGCAGCGGCAAAACCGCCGCATTCTTGCTGCCTACACTGCAACGTCTGTTGACCTTGCCCTCCGCAAAATCCGGCACACGCGCCTTGGTGCTGACACCGACCCGTGAACTGGCGCAACAGATCTTTAAGCACTGCCAACAATTGGCCGAATTCACTGACATAAAAACCGGTCTGATTACCGGCGGCGATGATTTTAGGCTACAGCAGAATATGCTGCGTCGAAACACCGAGATTGTTATCGCAACCCCCGGCAGACTATTGGAGCTGATGGAGCAAGAGATACCGGACTTTAGCAATCTGGAGGTGCTAATTCTGGATGAAGCCGACCGGATGTTGGACATGGGCTTTAGCGAAGACGTGCTGACTATCGCCAACAGCTGTAATACACAACGGCAAACTTTACTGTTTTCCGCCACTTTGACGCATTTTGGCGTGATCAAAATGGCTGACAAAGTACTGAAAGATCATAAAATTATCGCCTTAAATACGCTGCACGACGGGCACAGCAATATTGAGCAGCAACTTGTGCTGGCCGACGATAATGATCATAAACTAAAGCTACTGACCTGGCTGTTGAAAAATGAAACTTATGACAAGGCATTGGTCTTCACCAACAGCCGGATTCAGGCAGACCTTCTTCGCGGCCCGCTACGCGGACAAAAGCTGCGTGTCGGCGTACTGCATGGGCAGATGGATCAAAAAGACCGCAACCGAATGATGGAACTGTTTCGCGACGGCGAAGTCAAGATCGTGGTTGCGACCGACCTTGCCGCCCGTGGTCTAGACATCAAGGGCATTAATCTGGTCATTAATTTCGATGTACCGAGAAACGGCATCAATTATATCCATCGCATAGGCCGAACAGGCCGGGTCGATGAGCTGGGCTTGACGATAGCGCTGGTCAAGCACACCGAATGGAATCTAATGTCCGGCATCGAGCGCTTTTTGAAACAGAAATTCAAACGCCGAAATATCAAAGAGTTGGAGGGCAAATACAAAGGCCCTAAAAAACTTAAGGCGTCAGGCAAGTCCGTGGGCGGCAAAAAGGCAATAGAACCTAAAAAAGCGGTGGCCGAAAAGGTCAAAATACGTGACAGAGACAAGAAGAATGTCGGGAAAAGACGTGTGCCGACCAGTAAGCCGGACGTAGAAATAAATCAGCCTTAAACCCCCCCCCCCTTTGTATAGATTGCAAAGGGGGATTTTTGTGCTCGGCAACCGAATTTAACGCATCGTTTAAGTCAGTTTGCCTAGTTATCCGGTTTGAAGGGCTTAACAATATAAGACGTTATTCCAGCCATAATGGCTTCCTTTACTTTGTCCTCTTCAGACGAAGACATCAGCATTATCCAGGACGGCGTTTCTAATTTGGCGGCGGCTTTTACCGCCTTATACAGATCAAGCCGTTCTGTAACAGGGATCTATCGGAAATACCTTACATGTTAAGAATCACTGAACTTAAACTCCCGCTTGACCACCCAGAAAATGCGCTAAAAACCGCGATATTGGCTCGACTGGGTATCGACGCAGAAGAACTCATCACTTACCGCATATTTCGGCAGGGATTTGATGCCCGCAAGCGCAATGGAATCCTGCTTGTTTACACGGTTGATGTTGAAACAGCCAACGAACAAACTCTGCTTAATCGCCTGCAAGACGACCCGCAACTCTCGTTAACGCCGGACAGCACATATCGCTTTGTAACCCAAGCGCCCAAGGATCTGGCGCAACGCCCTGTCATCATAGGCACCGGGCCTTGCGGACTGTTTGCCGGCTTGATCCTGGCGCAAATGGGCTTTCGCCCGATCATTCTGGAACGGGGAAAAGAAGTGCGGGAGCGCACCAAAGACACGTTCGGCCTTTGGCGTAAAGGCCAGTTCAACCCTGAATCCAATGTACAGTTTGGCGAAGGCGGGGCCGGTACTTTTTCGGACGGCAAGCTGCACACCCAGATCAAAGACCCGAACCACTATGGACGCAAAGTACTGACTGAACTTGTCAAAGCTGGCGCGCCAGCCGAAATCCTTCACGTCAGCAAGCCGCATATCGGCACCTTCAAACTGGTCACCGTGGTTGAGCAGATACGCGCGGCTATTGAGGCGTTAGGCGGCGAAATCCGCTTCCAAAGCCGGGTTGACGACATCATTATCGATAATGGACAGGTTCGCGGCGTAACGCTCGCCGACGGCGAAACCATTAACACCCATCATGTGCTTCTGGCAGTCGGCCATAGCGCACGCGACACCTTTAAAATGCTTTATGACCGAGGCGTTTATATTGAAGCCAAAGCTTTTTCGATCGGTTTTCGCATAGAACACCCGCAATCCCTGATCGACACTTGCCGATTTGGCGATAACGCCGATCATCCGCTACTGGGCGCTGCCGATTATAAGCTGGTGCATCACTGTAGCAACGGACGCTCCGTGTACAGCTTTTGCATGTGCCCCGGCGGCACCGTGGTGGCCGCCACCTCCGAGGCAGGCCATGTAGTCACCAACGGCATGAGCCAATACTCGCGCAACGAACGCAATGCCAACAGCGGCATTGTCGTCGGCATTACGCCTGACGATTACCCAGGACACCCGTTGGCAGGCATCGATCTCCAACGCCGCCTGGAAGCGACTGCCTTCACGTTGGGCGGAGGAACTTATGAAGCGCCAGGGCAACTGGTTGGCGATTTTCTAGCTCACCGTCCTTCTTCGGCACTGGGCACGGTACAACCTTCTTACACGCCGGGCGTACATTTATGCGACCTCAGCTCAGCCTTGCCGGATTATGCGATAAGCGCAATACGCGAAGCCATTCCTGCTTTCGATAAAAAAATAAAGGGCTTTGCGATGAACGATGCGGTGTTGACCGGCGTCGAAACCCGCACCTCATCACCTATTCGCATCAAACGCAACGAGCATTACCAAAGTCTGAATATCAAAGGACTCTATCCAGCAGGAGAAGGTGCGGGCTATGCGGGCGGGATTCTTTCTGCGGCTGTGGATGGGATCAAAGTTGCCGAGGCATT
>JBCKWO010000091.1:0-5631 GCA_038922535.1 Methylobacter sp.
AGTAGATAAACGTTTTGAGCAACTGACTTCACGCCTTGATCATTTTATGATTTGGTCATTTGCCACGACGGTTTCTGTCGGTGGGATGATTGTCGCAGCGATTAAGTTTTTGTAAAGCGGGTTGTTGTTTTAGCTGTCTGGGTTTGAAATGAAACTCCGCCCTTTTGAAAGAAGGGGCGGTTTTTTTGTGGGTGGAATTTGCCTGAACGAACTCGCCGACGATGGCAATACTTTCACCGGATTTGATCATCAAATCTATGGATGACAAGATAGGCCATATTCCATCGGACGTAGTAACCGATTTACCCAGGTTTTCCGTTATTAGGGTGGCTATGCCGCGACTGCGGATAGTGTTTAATGATTGAGTTTGCACAATAACCCATTTTTTATTTGCCGTGATTGTTTCGTTAATGTCGCTGACCGCTACGGCCAAATCCATTGTGGTATTGGGCGATAGTATCAGTGCCGGTTACGGAATTGAAGTCTCGCAGGGCTGGGTAGCACTATTGCAGAAAAAACTGGATGAGCAAGGTATTGGCTATATCATTGATAATGAAAGCATCAGCGGCGACACCACCGCCGGTGGTTTAGCGCGGATAACCCAGGCCTTGGCCTTGCACAAGCCGGGTATCGTCATCGTTGAACTGGGCGCTAATGACGGCTTGCGCGGTTTGTCGCCGACCTTGATAAAAAGCAATCTTGCCGAGATCATCCATCGTTCGCAGCAAGCCGGGGCCAAGGTATTGTTGCTGAGCATGAAAATACCGCCCAATTACGGCCAACGCTATATCGATCTTTTCTATAACATTTACCCGCAGTTAGCTACGGAACTGGGCATCCCGACTGTGCCTTTTATCATGGAAGATGTCGCCCTGACCCAGGACATGATGCAGCCGGACGGCCTGCATCCCAATGCCCAAGGGCAGCCGACCATTGCCGATAAAGTATGGCCGCAGCTGCTGCCGCTATTAAAATAACGCGTAACTATTCAGCGTAGGGATAACATCCCTGAGAAGCAGCAGCCTTAACGGGGATGGCATTATAAAAGACATCGTCAGAGTTTGTAAGGCTCATTGCATAGGGATGTTATCCCTTATGTACTAAATGGTTACAATAACGCTTGATTAACCAGATGCTTCAACAAGAAGAGAACCACAGATGAAATCATTAACACTTGAAAAAGCCAACATCATTATCAATACCGCGACCAACAAGGCCAGAAAATTAAACATGGCTCCGATTACCGTGGTGGTTTTGGATGCGGCCGGACATTTAAAAGCCATGCAACGTGAAGACGGCGCGACCATGATCCGGGAGCAGATTGCCACCGCAAAAGCCTGGGGCGCGGTCAACATGGGCATATCGTCACGCAGCCTAGCCAGCGTGGCCGAAGAGCGACCCGATTTTATGAATGCATTATTAAACATCGCGGAGGGGAAAATAATGCCGGTGCCGGGCGGCGTGCTGCTTCGCGACACCAAGAACAAGGTGCTCGGCGCGGTGGGCATCAGCGGCGACAGTTCCGATCAGGACGAGCGTTGCGCCATTGCCGGCATTGAAGCGGCGGGCTTTATTGTGGGGGTTTGAGCCTCCTTCTGGGCGTGTCGTGTCCGCCTGAGTTTCCAAGGCGCGCGCGGCACGCCCTACGACTAAAAACTTAACTTACCAACGGAAAAACTATGTGCTGGAGCGGAGAAGCCTCAACTGTATTAGCGACTATCGGATTATCGAGCACCGCTTATTTTTTTTATAAAAAGGAACCTGCCCCGCTGTGTTACGCCTTGGGCTTCTTCTCGTTAATGGAGGTCTTGCAAGCCTATACCTACACGGTGATTGACGAATGCGACAATCCCGGCAATCAGGTGGCAACCTTGTTAGGCTATATCCATATCGCTTTCCAGCCGTTTTTTATCAACGCGGTGTCGATGTACTTCATCCCTGACAAAGTCAGAGAAAAGATTTCCGCCTCGGTTTATTTTATCTGCCTGGTGACCACGATCTGCCTGTTGATACGCCTGTATCCGTTCGAATGGGCACCGTTCTGTTACGAAGTTAAAATCCGCTTTCTGCTGCTCAGCCATTATGCCGAATCGTTCAACGTGCCGTTTTGCGGCAGGCGGATCTGCTCGACATCCGGCGACTGGCATATCGCCTGGGAAATCCCGGCCACCGCCAATCTGGTGCTGTTCAATATGTACGTGGTCGCCGCATTCATAATGCCTATTTTTTACGGCTCCTGGAAAGTAACCGGTTACCATATTGTTACCGGGCCGTTCCTGGCTTATTTGAGTACCACCAACCCCAACGAATGGGCGGCGGTCTGGTGCTTGTATTCTATCGGCTTGTTGCTGTTGTTGGTCAAAACGCCGATACGCAATTATTTGCATGTGCGCAACTGGTTTTGGTGGAAGTATCTGAAAGTCTGAGAAACCAAACCCGGTAGAGCTGTCCTGAATTGTTAGTCATGCCGGTGTCATAATGAGAATGTCTAATATCAAAATTCAATTGTCCCCTATAAAACCAAACCCGGATAAATAAACCATGACCACAGAACCGACCAAGCTACCCCAAGAAGAAATCAACAAGATTAACGCCTACTGGCGTGCCTGTAACTACCTTGCGGCGGGCATGATTTATCTGCGCGATAATCCGCTGCTGCGGGAGCCGCTCAAGCTGGAGCATGTGAAGAGTCGCTTGCTAGGACACTGGGGCTCAAGTCCCGGCCTCTCCTTTACCTATATCCATATCAACCGGCTGATCAACAAGTACGATCTGAATGTTATTTTCATGGCAGGCCCCGGACATGGTGCGCCGGGCGTGCTCGGCCCGGTGTATCTGGAAGGCTCGTACAGCGAAATCTATCCAAACAAGAGCGAAGACGAACACGGCATGCGTCAGTTCTTCAAAGAATTCTCCTTTCCGGGCGGAATCGGCAGCCATTGCACACCGGAAACGCCTGGCTCGATCCATGAAGGCGGCGAGCTCGGTTACAGCGTTTCCCACGCATTCGGCGCAGCTTACGACAATCCTGATTTAATCGTTGCAGTGATGGTCGGCGATGGCGAAGCCGAAACCGCGCCATTAGCCACTTCCTGGCATTCCAACAAATTCCTCAACCCGATCCGCGACGGCGCGGTATTGCCGATCCTACATCTGAACGGCTACAAGATTAACAACCCCACCATCCTGTCGCGTATTTCGCACGAAGAACTGGAAAGCCTGTTCAAAGGTTACGGCTGGACGCCTTATTTCGTAGAGGGTAGCGATCCCGACACCATGCACCAAGCGATGGCCGCAGTCATGGAACAATGCGTACTGGAAATCCGCCGACTCCAACAGGAAGCACGCAGCAGCGGCAAGCCTGTCCGCCCGCGTTGGCCGATGATCGTGTTGCGCAGCCCTAAAGGTTGGACTGGGCCGAAAGAGGTGGACGGTAAAAAAGTCGAAGGCTTCTGGCGCGCTCACCAAGTGCCGCTTGGCAACGTGCGCGACACCCCGGAGCATTTCAAACAGCTGGAAGACTGGCTGCGCAGCTACAAACCGGAAGAGTTGTTCGACCAAAACGGGCGCTTAATACCCGAGCTCAAAGCGCTTGCACCCAAGGGCGCACTGCGCATGAGTGTCAATCCCCACGCCAACGGCGGCTTGTTGCGCAAAGCTCTGAATATGCCGGACTGCCGCGACTATGCCGCTGTCGTGACCAAGCCGGGGACCACCAGCGCGGAAAACACCCGGCCGCTGGGCAAGTTCCTGCGCGACATCATGCGCCTGAATATGCACAATTTCCGCGTGTTCGGCCCCGATGAAAACAGTTCGAACAAGCTGGATGACGTCTATGAAGTCAGCAAAAAAACCTGGCTGGCCGACTATCTGCCGGAAGATGCCGATGGCGGTGAATTGTCGCCGGACGGACGGGTCATGGAGATGTTGTCCGAGCATACGTTGGAAGGCTGGCTGGAAGGTTATTTGCTGACCGGTCGCCACGGCTTTTTCTCCACCTACGAAGCCTTTGTGCATGTCATCGATTCGATGTTCAACCAGCATGCCAAATGGCTGGCGATGTGCAAGGAAGTCCCGTGGCGTGCGCCGGTGTCATCGCTTAACCTGTTGATCACTTCCACCGTATGGCGTCAGGATCACAACGGCTTTACCCATCAAGACCCCGGCTTTCTCGACGTAGTAGTCAACAAAAGCCCGGAGGTGACACGCATCTATTTGCCGCCCGATGTGAACTGCCTGTTGTCGGTTGCCGACCATTGTCTAAAAAGCACTAACTACATCAACGTCATCGTCTGCGACAAGCAAAAGCATCTGCAATTTTTGGACATGGATGCGGCGATTAAGCATTGCACCAAAGGTATCGGCATCTGGGATTGGGCGAGCAATGATCAAGGCGTGGAGCCAGACCTGGTAATCGCCAGTGCAGGCGACATCCCGACCAAGGAAGCGCTGGCAGCAGTGGTGTTGCTGCGCGAGAATTTCCCGGAACTGAAGATTCGCTTTATCAACGTGGTCGATCTTTATAAACTGACGCCTGAAGCCGAACATCCGCACGGCTTATCGGACAAGGATTTCGATAGCCTGTTCACGCTGGATAAGCCTATCCTGTTCAACTTCCACGGTTACCCTTGGCTGATCCATCGTCTGGCCTATCGCCGCAACAACCACAAGAACCTGCATGTGCGCGGCTACAAGGAAAAAGGCAGCATCAATACGCCGCTGGAACTTGCGATCCAGAATGAGATCGACCGTTTCAGCCTGGTGATTGACGCGATCAACCGCATCCCGTCATTGCGCGTGGCCGGTGCGCATGTGAAGGAAAGTATGCGCGATATGCAGATCGAATGCCGCAACTACGCTTACGAGCACGGCACCGATTTGCCCGAAGTCGATAACTGGGTATGGCCGTATTGAACCACTCCGTTTTAACCATCAACAGCGGCTCGTCCTCAATCAAGGCGAGCCTTTTTTTGGCTGACGGGACGCGCCGCAACTTCCGCTATGAGCGTGTGCTTGACCAACGGGAAGCGTTCGACCAGTTACTGCACGATCTGGCAGGTGATATGCCGGATCTAGTCGGGCATCGTTTTGTCCATGGCGGCGATATTGTCGATCCGGCAAGGCGGGTTGATGCGGCCGAGCGTTGTCGGCTGGAAGAGTTGATCCATCTTGCCCCGCTGCATCTGCCGGGCAACCTGCTCGGGCTGGATTTATGCCGGCAACGTTTCAGTGCGCCGCAAGTCGTCTGTTTCGATACCACTTTTCATGCCACGATGCCCGAGTTGGCTAAACGTCTGCCGATTCCAAACGAGCTTGGCTTGCGCCGCTTCGGCTTCCATGGCCTCAATTACGCCTACATCGCCAAAGTCTTGCCGGACATGCTGGGCGACGTGGCTTATAAAAAAGTCGTCGTCGCCCACCTGGGCAGTGGTGCGAGCCTTTGCCTGATGGAAAACCTGAAATCCGTGGATACCACAATGGGTTATACCCCGGCAGGCGGCATCCCGATGGGAACCCGGAGCGGCGACCTTGATCCCGGCGTGATGCTGGAGCTGGCAAAACACTACACGCCCGAACAATTGAGCGACGTGGTGTTTCACAAGATGGGGTTGCTGGCTTTGTCCTCAGGTG
>JBCKWO010000092.1:0-5616 GCA_038922535.1 Methylobacter sp.
TATTTTACCTTCCCAATCACCCGTTTCCAGATTTAACCAGTACTGTTGGCGGATTACAATATCCACCCACACTTCTCCCAAACGTAGGCAATCTCGTAACGGCACCTTAGGGCTTGTTAATCCGTAGCTATGGTCGTAGAGATCATGAAACAACCAGCAATGAGGCTCTGTATTGATGGCTTTCATACTAGGCCGATATTCACGCCAGTCATCAATTTCTGAAGACGATCCAGAGGCTCCTTTGAGACTGGATTCCCGTATGGTCATAAAGTTGTCGCTGTCTTCACTCCACTCAGGATCATCCTCTCGCAAAGTGTAATGAAGTACGGCCTCTATTTCGTAATCCGCCATTGGATCATCTGGATCGGCTTCTTTGCCGGCAAGTACCGGCGATATAGAGCGATCTTGAGCCCTCAGGAAATCCTGAAGCTTTGTCAGGTGGCGGTTCAACTGAAGTAAGCGTTCGGCATCCTTTGCGCTCAAGAGGTTTTCTTCCCCCTGGTTTTCGCTACGAATTTCATTATTGATCGTATTGGACAGGTGCTCCAGGCGTTTATTGAGCTTGGCAGTTGCATATTCTATTTGGTTCGCGTGTACCAGAACCCAATCCAGCGCGTCTTTTTCTTTGATGGACAGCATGATTTTCCTCACAAAAAATTGAAATACATATTTAAACAGACAGGAATGATTAGACTTCCTACCGGGCTAATCAATCGCCCAGCCATCATCAATCAACTCGTCAGTCGTGTTGTAAAGTTTTTCAGCATGAGTCTCCTTATCTTGTATCAAGAATTTTCTGGAAAATACATTCTCTAAAATAATTTTCCCAAAGCTGCCATTGATGTTTTTCATATGTAAAAAACCATCAATCCCAACAAAACCGCCATCTAGTGCTGTGCGGGTTTCTTCTAGCAGGTTGTCCGACCACGAATTACGCATGTTTTCCTCACAAAAAATGTAATACGCATTGACGCAAACAGGAACGATTAAGCTTCCCAAGATTTAAGGCTTCTACAGATATTCGTGTCTTTTATGTGGGCTATTAGAACAGGAGCCACTTGATGCGTGTGATGACTCGTGACCGCAAAATTTACTGTATGACATAACAATTCCTCTTTGAAATTCAAAAATGGGGTTTTGCCATGCAATTATTTAAATCAGATTTTTGGCTAAAGTCTAATGGGGCTTGCCTTAAATTGAATGGCAAGCCCATTAGAGCAGAGGGGAACGACAAAATACGGCGCATGATGAAGTTGCGCCATAGTCAAGAGCATCTACGCAATAGGTATTGGCTGGCAGTCTGCTTTCAAATACAAAGGGTGTGCAGGTTCACCAGTTATATTCATCTTTAAATAATGTAGATTTTTGACAAACTCACTTACTTGTTTTGAGCGCCCTAAGTAAGAGCCATCATTACCCCAAGCTGCAACTACGACACCAGCTTCTTGAGCCAACTTTATTAGCCATTCGTCATTGCCTTCACCAATTGGGTCTTTTGCGCCCATCATCTGGCTTGGTTCAGTAGCTCGAAATGCAAATAAATTAGCCATGCACAGGCCACCATAACCCCAAGACTTAGCGAAATTGATACACCGCGTTACGGTTGGATCGTTTTCAGTTTCATCAGCAGTTGAGGGATTCAGGCCAATAAACATGGCATGGGATTTTGATTCATCCCATGTGCGCCATAGTGCGTATCTGTACTTTCTACAATCTGACAACTTTGCATCTGTTTTCAAAATTCATCTCCTATTTTGTAATGCTAATCACTCAGTCCGCCTGCTTAGCCAAGAATCATCTTAAGTTTTTCAACCAGAATTTTTTTCCTAGCTTCGATAAAAAATCCAAAACCATCTATTTTTAGGCTGCAATCAGGTATCAAATGATTTTTTAAAAATATAGTTCGATCTTGATTTTGCACTTGGGATTCAACCCAAGTTAAAAGATCGACATCCTGTTTTGACATGTTCTCGTTGGCATCCAGCATTTGGAGATTCAAAATGGAATTGTAGGTCGTCCACCCATATTTTTCCTTGTCACCATCGTTGAGCGTGTTGAATTGGTTTTCAGGGTGCAAATGATCTTTGTGAAAATTATTGTTCTTGTAATCAAGACTTGGGTAAAGCAGCGCCAATATCGAAAAAGCATACATATTGTCTTTTTGCGTTAGCAGGAGTTCTTCGATGAATTCATCCGTTATGCCCGTATCTCTTTTTGTATTTGAATTGATGCTGTCAATCGGAAAATTCGGCGCACTGAATTCAATGGCCGCCCTGGAGACGTCGCTGGTGAAAGCTTTGCGTATTTGGCTTAACACGCTATCCGATGTGCCGCCGAAAATTCGCTTGATCAAGGCAACATGAAGCCATTTCTTAATAACAGCCCTGTCATCAACGTATGCGGATGTGGTATGGAAGTCCTTGTAAATTCCCTTGTGGTAAAGGTAATAGATTATCGGAATGAGCGCATTTTTGGATGTCAAGGTCGGTTCGAAAAATCCAAACGATTTCACAAGGTCAAACGCGGAAAGAATGGTATCCCTGATTTTGTCCCATTCCTTTTCGAATTCTTTGGCATTATCTTTAGAGAAATTCGTCACCTTAAATTTAATATCTTTGCTATGCAAATATAAAAATACTTTCAATATAAAGTCTTTTGAAATTAAAAAGCCTTTGTCCCTCACGTTGTCAACCAAGGTATGAATCTCTTTTCTTGCATCTTTTTTATCCCAATTGGCGACAGCAATGGACATAATCAGATCTGAAAAATTTAGCGGTTCGCCACCGCTATTAATTCTGATGAAGATATTCAATGCCTTATCGAGGCTTTGTTCAGTTTCGAGAAAGAAATTTATAATTGGCTTGTTGTGGATAACATTTTTTAGCGTCGACAGGCTTCTGAAAGAGAATCTGTTGTCCTTGAGATTGCGGCTATCAAGATATTCGTGAAACTCGTAGTCATCTGAAAGGCTGAGAATTTCAGAAACCTTGAACCATATTGTTTTATTGGATTCGAATTCATTTTTTGTCAGAAATTTGAATTCAAATATTCTTCCATCTTCTTCATTCTCTAACGGTTTTTCAATATTCAAATACAAGTGCCTGATTGGATAGACTCGCTCTGTGTTTTCCTCGTGAAGTCTTGGAATTCGATAGGCATAACTCCCACGAAGCCCAATGTAAAGAGATGTCAGCCTTTGCTGTCCATCAAGCACCGCAGTAAAATCATTGTGACTACTTGTGGGAAATTCGGAATTGTGGGTTGTGTAGCGCTCTTTATAATCTCTAAGAAACTGATAGAACCTGTAGCTCGTCCTCGTTTCTCCCTCGACTCTCCAAAATAAAAACGAACTAATGGGGTAGTCCCGCATAATGGAATCAAACAGCCATTCTATCTTTTCATGGCTCCATACGAATTCACGTTGAATGGCAGGTAGTAAATATTGATTATTTTCAATGCTGCGAATAGCCGCTGAAATTGTGATTGGAACTTGAAATGACACTGTGTATCCCTTAGTACGTATTTTAAAAGCCCCGATATTATATTTTCTGCTTCTGCTTGTAAAGCTTAGCAGCGTTAAGCAAAGCCTCTTTTATTTCATCCCGCAACGCCACCGGAGCACAAACCTCAAGCCCAGCCCCCTGCCCCAGCAACCACCAGTGCAATTGCCAGGTGTCGTTGACGGTGGCTGTTAGGCGCACCCAGCCATCCGCTTCCGGTTCTGTTTGTTGGTCGGCTGATAGCGGCGTTTCAGTAAGGTAAGCGGCAACCCATTCGGTGCAGCGAATTTCCAAGTTGATAGGTTCACCCTGATTGGCAAAATCCGCCAGGCCGCTGGCGATTGCATTATCCAGGTTGAATCCTTCGGGTGCTTTGACGGCAGCGTCCAGAATCTCCACCTTGCTGAAACGGTGCAATGCATACAACTGCACTTCGGTGTAATCCCAAGCACTGGCGACGAGGTAGGCCACAGCGCCGCGCATGATCAGGCCAAGCGGATGCAGCAAGTATTCCTTGGGCTGATCGCTACTCATCGGTTGATAGTTTGCCGTAAGCTGTCTGTTTTCCAGCAGAGCTTGGTAGAGGCCGTCTTGAATCTCCTGGCTTATCCGTGGCGGCAACAGCGGTTGTGCGGGCGGCACAACGCGGACTTTGTTAAGCCAATCCTTGGCGTGGTTGTTATTTTGTTTCTCGATTTTATCCAGTTTTGTTTGTGCAAGGCTAAACACACTCTGCAAGCCATCCAGCATGGCGGCGGGCAATAGTTGTTTCAGGTGCGTTTCCACCAGGCGCATGGCAAGGGCTTCGGAAACGCTCATGCCGGGAATGTCGAGATTCGCGCCTTTCATCCAGCGCCAGCCGTAATCACGCGGGTTTTTGTCGTTCAGCTCAATAGGAAAAATCTCGCTCAATTCCTTAAGGTCACGCTGCACGGTGCGCAATGAAGCTGTATAACCTGTGTCATTCAATCTTGCGACAATTTCGCTGGCTTTGTCCCAGCGTCCGCCCTGTTGGGTGTCGGAACGGCTGACCGTCAGCATCCGCAGCATTTCCCACTGGCGCAGCAGGGTGGGGTTCTTTTTATTTTTTGGCATGTCAATTATTCCGCGACGCTACGATGCGCCAATTCATTCATCATTTTCGTCAAAATCATCTAGGTACGTTGGATTGCAACGATGACACTGATAATGCGTGTCGTAGTCAATCAGCGTGTCTTTGGGCAGGGCAAATTCTTGGCGAATGGTTGCCCGTGCCGCTCCCCGAATACAGCGGTCAATATAGAGCTTTGCTCGCCTCTGTTGGCTATTGAAAACGACTCTACCGCGTGGATAATAGTCATAACCATGCGCTTTGAAGGTTGATTCGGCAGCCGTCGTGGGTGCGAGGTTTAACCAATATTCGTAGTGAGCGCCATGCTCGATGTTATGTCCATATTGCTGACCTTGTTCAATGGGCAGTGAATCACGCAACACTACGTCGTCGATTAAGAAAAAAATGCCAATCTGCAAGGTTGCTTTTTCTCTGTCTTCGACCCCTTGCCCAGCAGGTGTTTTGTTAGCGATGGAAGGCGCGGTCTTCAGTAAATATTCCTCGGCATGTTTACTACACAGGCTCTTTACCCAGTGCCACGCATTGTCAACCTGCTGACTTGGCGCACCGCACACTTCGCAAATTTTCTCCGAATCTTCTCTGGCTTGATCTATTAGCGCATGGATACTGTCATTATGGTTTTTCAGATGAAAACGTAGTGTGCCCAGTTTCTCTTTGACCTGCGTGGCTTCAGGCCAATCATCGCTTTGCGGCTCTAACCCTTCTTGCCGGGCAAGCTCTTCGATTGCCTGCGAAAGATTCCAGATTAAGTCGAACCAGCCATTGTCACACTGAAAACCCCAGCGCATCGATGATTCTTGTAATGACTTGTTCTGACCTCGATACAGGCGAGGAAAGGCTTGATAGAGTTTTTCTGTGTTTTCCGGGGTCATTTTATCGATCTATAGTTACGATTATTGGTCTATTTGCCTGAGGTGATAGTATGCCTAACGTTACCATTTCATCAACCAAGCTAAGCGTTTTGCTGTAGCCAAGTTTAAGGCGTCTCTGTAGCAAGGAGACAGG
>JBCKWO010000093.1:0-5596 GCA_038922535.1 Methylobacter sp.
TTATGCCGAGGATCCGGAAATTTTGTTGGAACAATGCGCTAAGGAATTGCAGGACGGTTGCTCGCTGATCGTCTTTCCTGAAGGGACGCGGACTACGCCGGGCAAACCGATTAAGTTTCGTCGCGGTGCCGCCGCCATCGCCTTGCAGTCCAAGGCTCCGATACTGCCGATTAGCATGGATTGTTCGCCAACAACATTAACCAAGCATGAGAAATGGTATCAAATACCCGACAAGAAATTTGTTTTAACGATGCGAGTGGGGAACGCTATTGAGCTCGGCGCGATTGATGGAAATATCAGTCGTTCCCTCGCCGTCAGGGCTATAACGCGGCAATTGGAACACTATTTCATTGAGCAGCAGGAGCAAAATGAAAAATCTTGAAACCGAATTAAAGCAGCTGATTGTTGACACCTTAGAGTTGGACTGGATAAAACCTACTGACATCGTGTCGGAAGACCCGCTGTTTGGCGCGGGTTTAGGCCTTGATTCTATCGATGCGCTGGAGATCGGGGTGGCCTTAAAGAAAAAATACAACATTCAGATCAACACCGACTCTACCGAACTGGTGACTTTTTTTGCATCGATTAAAAATCTGGCCAGTTTTGTGGAATCGCAACTGAAAAATAACGTGAGCAATTAGAGTTGTTTCTCTATTGTGGAATTATGGATGATAGAATAAAAGGCTCTGTAGATCGGGTAACCCGACGCATTGGAGCCAAAAATTAAGTCAATCTAATCCCATTGCTTATTCATTTTTTAGGAGAACAAAAATGAACTTACCTAATTACAAAACAGCTTACATCAGCGAACAAGATTATCTCGACAGTGAAGAACTCAGCGACGTTCGGCGCGAATACATCGACGGCGAAGTGTGGGCGATGGCCGGTGCGAAATTAAATCACCAGCGATTGATTTCAAACTTAGTTATAAACATCGGCGGACATTTGAAAAACAGCCAATACGAAGTGTTCAGCTCTGACGTGAAAGTCCGTGCGGACAAGGGCAAAAAATACTTTTACCCTGACGTGGTGATGAGTTGCAACAATGAAAACGGCGACAGTGTTTTCACAGAATCGCCGCGTTTGATTATCGAAGTGTTATCGAATTCAACGCGCCGTTTGGATAAAACCTTGAAGCGTCTTGTTTATCAAAATATCCCAAGTTTGAAGGAATATGTTTTAATCGAACAAGAGCGGGTAGAAATTGAAATTTTCCGCAAATCTGAAAACTGGAATCCAACGTATTATTACATTGACGATGAAATTACGTTTACCTCGATTGATTTAACCTTGTCTGTTTTAGACATTTATCAGCGCGTTGATAACGAAGACATGCAAAACTTTATTAAAGCCTTGAACGAAACAACCCTAGACGATTGATAAAAACGATTTTTCAGTATTTCGATTGAAAAATAATCAGTGGTTTGATTTGTTGGAATGGCAATAATTTTGAACGTAAATCAATGGGGTCATTGATTCCTTAAACTATTACAGACAGACAGCTTTCAACACATATCAATATGGAATTATTCGACCTCCTGCTCAAGACAGTTATCCTACGTCCCTACGTTTTTGTATTTCTCGCCGGCTTCCTGTGCGTGGCGATCAGCCTGAGCGGCTGGCGGCGGACGGGATACTTCATGGCAATCACCTGGATCGCGGCACTCCTGAGCGAACTCTCCTCCACCCGTACCGGTATTCCGTTCGGTTGGTATCACTACACCGACGCGACAATCGGCCAGGAATTGTATATCGCAGACGTCCCTTTTATGGATTCGCTCTCGTTTACATTTCTTCTGTTTGCGAGTTACTGCATGGCTCTCGCCTTTCTCCTGCCCGCAACTGGCACCCGTTCCGGCGTCGGCATCATCCGGATGCAGTTTCCTATCGCTGTAAGAACAGGCTGGCCTATCGTGCTGCTCACGACCCTCTTTTTTACGTTTATCGACATCATCATCGATCCAGTCACGCTCCTTGGCGATCGCTGGTTTCTTGGCAAGATTTATTACTACCCCGATCCCGGCATACATTACGGTGTGCCGGTGGCCAATTATATTGGCTGGGCTACCGTCAGCCTCCTCGCCTTGCTGGTCTATCTGCCGCTGGATCGCAAACTTTCCCAGACCGATCTCCCTCCTGCAAAATCAGTGACCGGACACGTACTCCTCGGTTGCGGGCTTTATTATGGTGTATTGATTTTTATGCTCACCATGACTTTCTGGATCGGCGAATCTCATCAGGGAATGACAGGCCTGCTTATTTATATCCCGATCACCGTCTTGCTCGCTCTCCGGCTTCTCGGCCGTTTTCCGGTCAACGTCTAACGAAGACATCAGCCTTATGCGGTGAGTCGGTCAAGGCCATCTATATACCTGATTAGAAACATTCTTCAGCTGGATGCTCCGCAGCCTTCAGTTTACGGCTTTCCACTTAATTAGGAACAGATAAGGCGGCAGGCCTTCAATAATGGAAAGCACCGTAGGGTACGTTGTGCGTACCTTATTGGGATTAAGCCAAATGGTTGAAAAAACGGTACGCACAGCGTACCCTACCGGGCTGCCAAGGCTAATATTTTGGATTAATGACGTATGCATTAAATTACCGCCTTTGTCGGGAGCCAAGTCCTGTCGTGTTAGTCCTGTAGGTCGGGTTAGCGCAGCGTAACCCGACCTACAGGACTAACACGACCTACAAAACTTAATTTTTCGTTAATGACCCTATGAAAACCCAAGAAGAAATTTACCTCACCTTAAGGCAGCTGATGTCGGAAATGTTTGAACTAGCACCCGAGGCGATAACGCTTGATGCGAACCTGGTTGAGGATTTGGATCTAGACAGCATCGATGCCGTGGACTTAATGGTCAGGCTGCGGGACATCACCGGCAAACGAATCAATCCAGAGGAGTTCAAAAGTGTCCGTACCATCCAGAATGTGGTGGATACTATTCATAGCATCACTCTGACCTAGTGTCTCATGCTTAATGGCCTTATTTGGGGAATCACCCTCAGCTACCCTTTTCTGGTCTGGTTCTCACAGGATTATCTTCAGCCCCGCTATTTGGCTCTAATCATGGCCGGGCTTTTTCTGTTACGAACCCTGATCCATAAGCCTAAGCAATCTATGGGCAAGCTATGGATCTTGCTGTACCCGACTTGCGCCTTGTTTCTGCTAGTCAGCGCATTTGTTAACCAAAGCAGTTGGCTGCTGGCCTATCCGGTATTCGTCAGCATGGTGTTTTTCACGGTTTTTGCCTACAGCCTTAGCTATCCGCCCACGGTTGTCGAACGCTTGGCCAGATTGGAAGACCCCGATCTGCCTCCTAAAGGTGTGGACTATACCCGCAAAGTCACGCAGGTATGGAGCGGGTTTTTCCTGCTTAATGCCGCGATTTCGCTGTTCACTATCTGGTATGGCGATCCCTGGCTGTGGAGTCTGTATAATGGCGGTCTGTTTTATCTGTTGATGGGTCTGTTGATGGCGGCAGAAATGTTTGTCCGCCGCAAAGTTAAAGCCAATTTTTGATGAGTGACTTACCCGTTTTGTTTCCGGAGATACTGGATGAAACCATTGAGGATCAGGGTATTGTCTTGGCGTTGCACATACCCGAAGGCTTGGCGTATTTTGCCGGACACTTCGATGAAATCGCTGTGGTGCCGGGTGTGGTGCAAATCCAATGGGCGGTCTTTTACGCCCGGCAATATCTGGGTCTTAACGGTAGCTTTGAGCACATGGAAGTCATTAAGTTCAAAGAATTATTATTGCCTGGGCAGCAACTGGAACTGAGTCTGTATTACCGTCAGGCCTTGGGTAAATTAACGTTCTGTTACCGATCAGAAACCACTGAATATAGTTCGGGAAGGATCTATTTCCATGATGACCCCGTTTAAACCCTGCATACTGATCCCTGTCTACAATCATGAGGGGGCGTTGCCGAAAGTTGTGTTGCAGTTGACCGCTTACCAGCTGCCTTGCATCTTGGTGGACGATGGCAGCCTGGAATCCTGTGCTGAGATCATTCGCAATCTGACTAAGCAATACCCCTGGATACAATCAATCCGGCTGGATAGCAACCAAGGCAAAGGTGCTGCGCTGAAAGCGGGAATCCTGCTGGCGCAAAGCCAAGGTTTTTCCCATGCCGTGCAAATCGACGCTGACGGACAGCATGATCTTGGCGATTTGGAACAATTTCTTGCCGCCGCCCGGCTTGCCCCGGAGGCAATAGTCATCGGTCTGGCGATATTCGATGATTCCATTCCCAAGCTCCGTTATTACGCCCGTTATCTAACCCATATATGGGTGCATATCAACACACTGTCTTTTAGCATCCGCGATTCCATGTGCGGCTTTAGGGTCTATCCGCTCGAGTCCTCCGCGAAACTGATTCAAACCACTGCATTGGAAGAGCGCATGGCCTTTGATATGGAAATTCTGGTTCGGCTTTATTGGTCGGGTGTGCCGGTGGTTTCAATTCCGACCCATGTGGTCTACCCGCTAGACGGCGTGTCCCATTTTAGGGGTTGGGAGGATAACCTGCGTATCAGCTTGACTCATGCCCGCTTATTTTTCGGTATGTTGCGGCGTTTTCCCCAGCTGCTGCTCAGGCATTTTCAATGAAACCAGTCCACGCACAGAATCATTGGGCCTCTTTTCAGGAAACCAGTTTTATCTGGGGTATAAAGATACTGGTTTGGGTTTATCAGGTCTTAGGTCGCGGTGTATTCCGATTATTGCTGCGTCCGGTGGTCAGTTATTACTTTATCAAAGGCCGCACCGCCCGCAATGCCTCGCGGGAGTATTTGCAGCAGTTGGGGCGTTTTTTTCCAGAACTGACCTTGTCAGGCAGCTTATCGGAGAGTTACCGGCATTTTTTAAGCTTTGGCGAAAACCTGCTGGATAAGATCATCGTCTGGAGCGGAAGCATAAGCCCCGAACAGGTTGATTTCCCCAATCGTCAGCTGCTGCTTGATCTGCTGGAGCAAAAGCGTGGCGCCATGCTACTCAGCGGACATATCGGCAATCTTGAAATCTGTCAGGCGATTGCTAATTTGCGCGGGCATATTCATCTGAATATTTTGGTTCACACTCGCCATGCCGAAAAATTCAACCGCCTGCTAGGCGGCAGCAGTGGAAGCGCCACCATCCAGCTCATTCAGGTCACCGAGATAAACCCCGGCATTGCCATCGAATTGCTGGAAAAAATCGAACGCGGCGAATTCCTGGTGATGGTCGGCGACAGGATACCGGTCAACGGCAGCCGCACGGTGCAAGCCAGCTTTCTGGGTAAAAATACAGCCTTTCCGCAAGGCCCGTATCTGCTCGCCTCGTTGCTGCGTTGCCCGGTGTATACGCTGTTTTGCTATGCCGTGGACGGACGCTTCCGTGTCGATCTTGAACCTTTCGCCGAATCCATCCGCATCCCGCGTACTGAGCCGCAACGCTTACAGCAGCTGGAAACCCTGGCACGACGTTATGCCGACCGGCTGGCTTACCTTTGCCGCAGCCAACCGCTGCAATGGTTCAATTTTTATCCCTATTGGAATTTGCCGACTGGAACACTGGGCGGCGAGCCCGGTTCAGAAGCAGGTCGCCGATGAT
>JBCKWO010000094.1:0-5581 GCA_038922535.1 Methylobacter sp.
CAGGCAACAACAAATGAAGCAGCGCCGTGCTACGTGACATCCCCAGAGCGGCCGCTGCCAGTCGATAATCATTGGGCGCTGAACGCAAGCCTTCCTCGGCGGTACGGATCAAGATAGGTAAGACCATGCAGGCTAGGGTAAGACCGCCGGACAAAATGGAAAAGCCCAGTCCCAGATAAATACAAAAAAACGCATTACCGAACAGCCCGAACACAATAGACGGCACACCCGCCAGCACATCCAGACTGCGCCGCACCAAGCGGCCGAACACACTGTTATGCCGGGTAAATTCACTCAATAGCACCGCTGTAGCCAGGCCAAGAGGCGCTGCCGTTGCCATGGCAACCAGCAAAATTAACCCGGTAGAGAGGATAATCGGGCCGATACCGCCGGAACGGCCGGCATTTTGAGGCGCTTCGACGAGAAATGATCCAGATAGTTTAGGCAATCCGTGAATAATAATGTCGGCCAGCAGCCAGACGAACACCCCGCTAACCAGCGCCGCCGTCAGCCAAATCAACAGTGTTGCCAAGCCGTTTTTAGACATGCTGACGCTCCCTGCTAATTAATTCAGCCGTGCCGACTAAAACCAGCACCATTGCTATCAGGGCCAAGCCCGATACGAACAAAGCCGCGCGATGATCACCTGTTGCGTAGGCCATTTCCAAAGCAATATTCGCGGTCAATGTGCGCACCGAATCAAAAATACTCTGCGGCTGTTGCACGACATTGCCTGCCACCATTAATACCGCCATGGTTTCGCCGATAGCCCTGCCTGCCGCCAGCATGATGCCAGCGGCTATGCCTGAACGCGCAGTCGGCAAGGCCACGCCGCTGATCAGCCCCCAGCGCGACAGGCCCAAAGCGGCCGCGCCGCGTACATAAGCGACCGGCACAGCCGCCAATGCCGCATCGACAGTTAATGCCACGGTCGGCAAAATCATCAGCGTCAATACTAGGATGCCGGTCAACAGACTGACACCGGGCGGATGCAGGCGACCGATTAACGGCGCCAATGTTGTTAAGCCCCAAAAACCGTAAACGACTGAAGGAATGCCGGCCAGTAATTCGATCAGACGACGATAACAACCGGCAAGCAATGGCGGCGCATAATAACGGCTGAACAAGGCTGAGGCAATGCCCAACGGCGCGGCTAGCAACACTGCGCCCAGCGTTGAATACAGCGTAGCCGATAGCATCGGCGTCAGCTTATACAAACCTTGCACCGGGTGCCAGGACGCATCGGTAACAAAACGCATCAACGCTACATGCTGCAACACCGGCCAGGATTCCTTGACCAGAAACAACAGAATCAACAGCACAATCGCTGCCGCAAGCAGTGCGCAGCCACGCAGCAGCGCGGCCAGTTGCCTGTCAGTGCGGGACAGGGACAAAGTATTGCGCCTCAATCAGATCATTCACTTGTGGCGAACCGGCAAACTCAATGAAGGTTTTGGCGAGTCCGACAGGTTGCCCACGAGTCACCAGATTCAACGGCCTGGATAGAGGAAAGCTGCGATTACGCACATTCTCTACTGAAGCTGCTATGCCTTCGAGGGGCAATAATTTAATTACCACACCTTGGCCTGCCTCATATTCGGCGGTGCCCACAGAAACGTAACCAATGGCATCCGGGTTGCCAACCACCGTTTTAATACCTTGCTGATTATCGCCAATGATGACTTGCGGCTTGACATCGGTATTTTTCAAACCGAAATAATGCAGAAATAGCTCTAGTGTCGAACGGCCTTCTGCTTTGTTGACCACGGTAATAGGAGCATCGTTGCCGCCAACGTCTTTCCAGTTAACGATTTTGCCGGTATAGATGTCGATGATTTGCTGTTTATTCAGCGCTTCAACAGGATTAGCCTTATTTAAGATGACACTGATGCCATCCAGAGCAACGGTAAAGCTCAGCAAATCTTTTTCGTCTTCCTTGAGTGCTCTGGAAGCCATCCCTATATCGGCAAGTTCGGTCCGGGCATCGCTGATTCCGCGAGAAGAGCCGCCGGTCTGCACATCCACCCGCACATTGCCATGCAACGATTCAAAGCGTTTACCGATTTCCGCAGCCAGCGGCGCTACTGTGCTGGAGCCGGTCAGCACCAGTTTTTGAATTTTTGGTTCGGAAGGCGTTGTTTTCAAAAGCCCCCAGACCGCGCCTATAATCAAAACAAGCGCTGCTGCAATACCCAGTTTTTTCATGCTTAATCCATTGTTATTATTGAACGAGCTGTTGCGTTACCCGGAAAATCTTACGATCTGACAATTTATTTGTCGCCGTTGCCAAACAATCCTTACAACTTACGAAGTGTTAATTCAACCCCGACGCCAGGCGTGGAAACGTCCAACCCAACGCAGCAAGCCTTCCGGCGCATGGTTGCGCTTCCAGACACCGGCGACATATTTGTTGGCTTCGGCCATCGTTGGATAGATATGGATGGTGCCGAGCAGCTTGTTCAAGCCGATATTGTGTTTCATTGCCAGTACGAATTCAGCAAGCAAGTCTCCGGCATGTTCGCCAACTATCGTCACGCCGAGAATCCGGTCTTTGCCAGGTTGCGTCAGCACTTTAACAAAGCCATGCGCTTCCCCGTCGGCAATGGCGCGATCCAGATCGTCAAGGTGATAGGTGCTGACTTCATAAGCAATGTTGTGCTCTTTGGCGTCCTGTTCATTAAGACCAACTCTTGCGACCTCAGGATCGATAAAGGTCGCCCAGGGAATCACCGAGTAATCGGTGCGAAATTTTTTAAAGTTGCCGAACAGCGCATTGACTGCGGCATACCAGGCTTGATGCGCGGCGGTATGGGTAAACTGGAACGGACCGGATACGTCACCGACGGCAAAGATATTGGGATAATTAGTCTGCTGGAAATCATTAATAGCAATGGTGCGTCTGGGCGATAGTTCAACGCCCAGCTCTTCAAGACCGTAACCTTGAGTATTGGCAACCCGGCCAATCGCCAGCAACACCTGATCGAAGGGAATGCGCACTTCTTGACCTTGATGCTCGGCAATCAGGATTTTTTCGCCGTTTTCGACGATAAATTTTTTGGCGGTATGCCCAACAAGCACATCAATACCTTCCTGACGGAATTTCGCCATGACTGTTTCCGAAACATCGATGTCTTCCCGGATTAACAAACGCGGCATCATCTCCACTTGGGTCACCTTGCTGCCGAAACGGGCAAAGCTTTGCGCCAGTTCGCTGCCAATAGGCCCACCGCCCAGCACAATGAGACGTTTGGGCAGTTCACGCAAAGCCCAGATGTTATCGGAGGTCAGATAACCTATTTCTTCCACACCGGGAATCGGCGGCACAAACGGACGCGCCCCGGCGGCGATAACGATGGAGCGGGTGGTAATGGTGCGGGTTTCACCGTCTGTTGTCACCTGGACTTCCCAGGGAGAAAGGATTTTAGCTTCACCTTCGATGACATCCACGCCCAGGTCTGAATAACGTTGAACCGAATCGTGCGGCTCGACGGTTTTAATAATCGATTGAACCCGCTCCATGACGTCGGAAAAATCAAATTCGGCATCGGCTTTTTTGATGCCGAAATCCGCAGCTCTGCGCATGTGATCGAGCAGCTTGGCGGAACGAATCAAGGCTTTTGACGGCACACAGCCCGTGTTTAGGCAATCGCCGCCCATTTTATGTTTTTCAATTAACGTGACTTTTGCTTTGACGGCGGCGGCGATGTAGGAAGTCACCAGGCCGCCGGAACCTGCGCCAATCACGACGATGTTGTTGTCAAAGCGCGCAGGTTTTGTATAGTTTGCATAGACTTTGTTGGCTTTGATGGTCTCGACGATTTTATTGGCGATCAGCGGAAAAATGCCTAGTAAAGCAAAAGAGCCGATCAGTCCGGGTGACAAAATACCCGACAATGACTCCAGTTTGCCCAGCTGAGTCCCTGCGTTGACATAAACAAGGGTGCCTGCCAGCATCCCCACCTGACTGACCCAATAGAAAGTCTGTGTTTTCAGGGTTGTTAAACCCATCGCCAGATTAATCACAAAGAACGGAAAAACCGGCACCAATCTCAAGGTAAAAAGATACAACGCACCTTCTTTAACCACGCCGGCATCAATGGCTTTCAAGCGCTCGCCAAAACGGGATTTGACCGCATCACGAAACAGAAAGCGGGCCGCCAGAAAGGCCAGTGTCGCGCCGATGGTGGAGGCAAAGGAAACAATCACCGTTCCCCACAGCAAACCGAATACAGCGCCACCGGCCAAGGTCAGAATGGCCGCGCCCGGCAGGGAAAGCCCCGTCACCGCGACATAAATCAGCGCATAAATGGCAACGGCCATGCCGGGATGATTGCTGCGATAGGTGTCAATGGAAGCTTGCTGCGACTTCAGGGTTTCCAGGGTCAAGTAACTCTGCAGATCGAAGATAAAAAAAGCGGCAATCAGCGCCACGATAAAAGCCAATAGTGCTATGCGCGAAAAATTCATGTTGTTGTCCTTAATGATGGGTGTCCGCAAAACGGTTGGTAGCAGGGATTCCCCTTGCGGAAATGCTGAAAAAGAAGGGGATATGGAAAGTTACTGATGCTCATAAAAGTTTCCTGAATAAATAATGAACATTCATTTGTCGCACGATAAGCGGAATACTTACACTCAACAACTACACTGTCAATTTATTGGATACTTTTAAACGGTAAGCAACGGCCGGAGTGTATTTTATACTTTTCCGTCTGATAGAGAACCCTGCGCAGTTGATGAAGCCTTCTCACATCTGCTCATGGAGAAATCTATGGGTTCTTACTGGGTAGATCCTGATTCGCAATGAACGTCAGCCAGCTAATCCAGTGATAGATTGAGAAAAATGGCACTTTTTTGTAAGGAATTGTTTTGTTGAGCGACTAAACAGTAATTCCTGCAAGTTTATAGTGTTAACCGCCGGAATTTTCAATAGTGAATAAAATGCTATTCAGATGCAAGGCACTATTTTCCATCCAAACCGGAGAACAACTATGAAATGTCTTTATTACCTCACCTCCACGCTCGACAGTACCCGTAAAATTACCGATGACTTGCATCAAGCCGGCATAGACGATTGGTTCATACACGTTCTGAGCAAAGATGAATCGGGACTCAAAAAAGATAAAATCCATTCCAGCAACTACCTGGAACAGCTGGATATTCTGCGCTATGGCATTATCGGCGGGATCGCAGGCTTTGCGGTCGGACTGATAGCAGTAGGTTTGTTCGATTCGACTAAACCTTTCGGACCGGATATGCCAGGCATCGTTTACTACGCGATTATCGGATTTTTTACATTATTCGGCATCTGGGAAGGCGGTTTGACAGGCATTGCCAGCGAGAATAAAAAAATCGCCCAATTTCACAATGAAATAGAGGCCGGTAACAATTTAATTTTGATTTACGCCAAGAAGGCTTCCGAAGAACTGATCAAAAAGGTCATGCTGGCTCAGCATCCGGAAGCGGAACTGGCGGCCATCGATGCGAGTTTTTACAATCCCTTGGCCGAATTAAAGCGGATATAAAATGCGCCCCACAGAATCCAGGAAACCCTGGTTTTCCGGGGTGACGAACTCAGAACCCG
>JBCKWO010000095.1:0-5511 GCA_038922535.1 Methylobacter sp.
ATCATCGGCGCTAAACGGTTTCACTTCCGAGTTCGGGATGGGATCGGGTGGTTCACATTCGCTATGGTCACCAAGCAAACTGGTGTGAACTAGGCGAAAGACGAAAGATTCAAGAGAAGGACTCAAGGCGTTGTGCCCTTTGCTGTCGCTTGGCTTTTCCGTTTCCGGACTACTTCAAAACTTTTTATTCAGGCCGTAGACTCTGAAGAAGGGGTTTTCGCCCGTCCTCCTGTGCCTTGGCCTGTTTTATGGAAATCTGTAACGGCTTTGTGTTATCTTCTTTAACTTTCGATTAAGTGCTGTGTCTTTATAACACCTTCAAACTGATTGGGTGTTATATGGTCAAGCCTCACGGGCAATTAGTACACGTTAGCTTCACACATTACTGCGCTTCCACACCGTGCCTATCAACGTTGTAGTCTTCAACAGCCCTTCAGGGGACTTATAGTCCCAGTGAGATCTCATCTTGGGAGGGGCTTCCCGCTTAGATGCTTTCAGCGGTTATCCTGTCCGAACATAGCTACCCGGCGATGCCACTGGCGTGACAACCGGAACACCAGAGGTTCGTCCACTCCGGTCCTCTCGTACTAGGAGCAGCTTCCCTCAAATCTCAAACGCCCACGGCAGATAGGGACCGAACTGTCTCACGACGTTCTGAACCCAGCTCGCGTACCACTTTAAATGGCGAACAGCCATACCCTTGGGACCTGCTTCAGCCCCAGGATGTGATGAGCCGACATCGAGGTGCCAAACACCGCCGTCGATATGAACTCTTGGGCGGTATCAGCCTGTTATCCCCGGAGTACCTTTTATCCGTTGAGCGATGGCCCTTCCATACAGAACCACCGGATCACTATGACCTACTTTCGTACCTGCTCGACTTGTCCGTCTCGCAGTCAAGCACCCTTATGCCATTGCACTCATCGCCTGATTTCCGACCAGGCTGAGGGTACCTTCGTGCTCCTCCGTTACTCTTTAGGAGGAGACCGCCCCAGTCAAACTACCCACCATACACTGTCCCCAATCCGGATAACGGACCTAGGTTAGAACTTCGAACATACCAGGGTGGTATTTCAAGGTTGGCTCCACAACAACTGGCGTTGCTGCTTCAAAGCCTCCCACCTATCCTACACAAATAGGTTCAAAGTCCAGTGCAAAGCTATAGTAAAGGTTCACGGGGTCTTTCCGTCTAGCCGCGGGTATACGGCATCTTCACCGCAATTTCAATTTCACTGAGTCTCGGCTGGAGACAGTGTGGCCATCGTTACGCCATTCGTGCAGGTCGGAACTTACCCGACAAGGAATTTCGCTACCTTAGGACCGTTATAGTTACGGCCGCCGTTTACTGGGGCTTCGATCAAGAGCTTCTCCGAAGATAACCCCATCAATTAACCTTCCAGCACCGGGCAGGCGTCACACCCTATACTTCCTCTTTCGAGTTTGCAGAGTGCTATGTTTTTGCTAAACAGTCGCAGCCACCAATTTATTGCAACCCCTTTCAGCTCCATCCGCAAGGGACTTCACCTACAAGGGGTGTACCTTCTCCCGAAGTTACGGTACCATTTTGCCTAGTTCCTTCAGCCGAGTTCTCTCAAGCGCCTTAGAATTCTCATCCCATCCACCTGTGTCGGTTTGGGGTACGGCCACTTGTAACCTGAAGCTTAGAGGTTTTTCTTGGAAGCATGGCATCAATCACTTCGTCGCTCCGAAGAGCAACTCGTCATCACGTCTCAGAATATAGGTTCCCGGATTTGCCTAAGAACCCTCCCTACTCGCTTAAACTGACACTTCCAACCGTCAGCTGACCTAGCCTTCTCCGTCACCCCATCGCAGTTACAACTGGTGCAGGAATATTAACCTGCTTTCCATCGACTACGCCTTTCGGCCTCGCCTTAGGTACCGACTAACCCTGCGTCGATTAGCGTTGCGCAGGAAACCTTGGATTTTCGGCGTGGGGGTTTTTCACCCCCATTATCGTTACTCATGTCAGCATTCGCACTTCTGATACCTCCAGCCCACTTCTCAATGAACCTTCGCAGGCGTACAGAACGCTCCTCTACCGCCACACTAAAAGTGTGACCCGTAGCTTCGGTACTATGCTTAGCCCCGGTAAATCTTCCGCGCAGGCCGACTCGACCAGTGAGCTATTACGCTTTCTTTAAAGGATGGCTGCTTCTAAGCCAACCTCCTGGCTGTCTGTGCCTTCCCACATCGTTTCCCACTGAGCATAGATTTTGGGACCTTAGCTGACGGTCTGGGCTGTTTCCCTTTCCACGACGGACCTTATCACCCGCCGTGTGTCTCCCGTGCTGAAACTTGTTGGTATTCGGAGTTTGCATCGGGTTGGTAAGTCGGGATGACCCCCTAGCCGAAACAGTGCTCTACCCCCAACAGTTATACACGAGGCGCTACCTAAATAGCTTTCGAGGAGAACCAGCTATCTCCGAGCTTGATTAGCCTTTCACTCCGATCCACAGCTCATCCCCGCATTTTTCAACATACGTGGGTTCGGACCTCCAGTAAGTATTACCTCACCTTCATCCTGGCCATGGATAGATCGCCCGGTTTCGGGTCTAATCCCAGCGACTAATTCGCCCTATTAAGACTCGCTTTCGCTACGCCTCCCCTATTCGGTTAAGCTTGCCACTGAGATTAAGTCGCTGACCCATTATACAAAAGGTACGCAGTCACACCACGAAGGTGCTCCCACTGCTTGTACGCATACGGTTTCAGGATCTATTTCACTCCCCTCTCCGGGGTTCTTTTCGCCTTTCCCTCACGGTACTGGTTCACTATCGGTCAGTAAGGAGTATTTAGCCTTGGAGGATGGTCCCCCCATGTTCAGTCAAAGTTTCACGTGCTCCGACCTACTCGTTTTCACTGCACAGCGTTTTCGTGTACGGGGCTATCACCCTGTATCGCCAGACTTTCCAGACTGTTCCACTAACAACTGTACAACTTAAGGGCTAATCCCCGTTCGCTCGCCGCTACTAAGGGAATCTCGGTTGATTTCTTTTCCTCTGGGTACTTAGATGTTTCAGTTCTCCAGGTTCGCTTCATGCAGCTATGTATTCACTGCAAGATGACCAACTGATGTTGGCCGGGTTTCCCCATTCGGAAATTCTCGGATCAAAGTTAGTTTGCAAACTCCCCGAGACTTATCGCATGCTACAACGTCCTTCATCGCCTCTCACTGCCTAGGCATCCACCGTATGCGCTTATTCACTTGACCATATAACCCCAATAAGTCTGCCTCGCCTCATGTTGCCATGGGGTAAGATTTTTTATTGTGTTATATCGATCAGCTTTCTTAATCGCTTTTTTCTGCTTTTGAGAACTCATTCTTGTTCACGTCCACGTCGATTGTTCGGCTAACCTGCTTGCGCCGGTTTCGCTTTACCTTCTGGGTGTTCGTTCACTCGAACTCGTTTAGTAAGCTCAGGGTTTTATTCCCTGCGTTTACTTGTTACAGATTTCCATGTTGTTAAAGAGCTATTGGTGTATTTAATTCAATTTACTTGAATACGCCAATTCTATAAGGTCTCTGTTGTGGCTTTAATTGAGTCAACTCTTCTCGAATGAACGATGTTCACTCTGCTAAGTTGTTCACTAAGAACCGAAACGTTATAGAATTGGTGGAGCTAAGCGGGATCGAACCGCTGACCCCCTGCGTGCAAGGCAGGTGCTCTCCCAGCTGAGCTATAGCCCCAGTGTGTCTTGCTAAGTCCCCTAGGCCACTTCACGCTTACCTTGCGGTAAGGTGGTGGGCCTGGGTGGACTCGAACCACCGACCTCACCCTTATCAGGGGTGCGCTCTAACCAACTGAGCTACAGGCCCTAGGCTCATACTGCTTTGATCAAAATAATTTGTTGTGGGTACTCATGACAGCGTTCAGCTGCAATTTGTAAGGAGGTGATCCAGCCCCAGGTTCCCCTAGGGCTACCTTGTTACGACTTCACCCCAGTCATGAATCACAAAGTGGTGAGCGCCCTCCCGAAGGTTAGACTACCCACTTCTTTTGCAACCCACTCCCATGGTGTGACGGGCGGTGTGTACAAGGCCCGGGAACGTATTCACCGCGACATTCTGATTCGCGATTACTAGCGATTCCGACTTCATGGAGTCGAGTTGCAGACTCCAATCCGGACTAGGACCGGCTTTCTGGGATTTGCTTACTTTCGCAAGTTCGCAGCCCTCTGTACCGGCCATTGTAGCACGTGTGTAGCCCTACCCATAAGGGCCATGATGACTTGACGTCGTCCCCACCTTCCTCCGGTTTATCACCGGCAGTCTCCTTAGAGTTCCCGCCATTACGCGCTGGCAACTAAGGACAAGGGTTGCGCTCGTTACGGGACTTAACCCAACATCTCACGACACGAGCTGACGACAGCCATGCAGCACCTGTCTCAGAGCTCCCGAAGGCACTCTACTATCTCTAACAGATTCTCTGGATGTCAAGGGTAGGTAAGGTTCTTCGCGTTGCATCGAATTAAACCACATGCTCCACCGCTTGTGCGGGCCCCCGTCAATTCATTTGAGTTTTAACCTTGCGGCCGTACTCCCCAGGCGGTCAACTTAATGCGTTAGCTGCGCCACTAATCCTGTAAATAGGACCAACGGCTAGTTGACATCGTTTACGGCGTGGACTACCAGGGTATCTAATCCTGTTTGCTACCCACGCTTTCGTACCTCAGCGTCAGTTCTAGTCCAGGGAGTCGCCTTCGCCACTGGTGTTCCTTCAGATATCTACGCATTTCACCGCTACACCTGAAATTCCACTCCCCTCTACTAAACTCTAGTCCGCCAGTTTCAAATGCCGTTCCCAGGTTGAGCCCAGGGCTTTCACATCTGACTTAACGAACCACCTACGCACGCTTTACGCCCAGTAATTCCGATTAACGCTCGCACCCTCCGTATTACCGCGGCTGCTGGCACGGAGTTAGCCGGTGCTTCTTCTAAAGGTAATGTCAAGCTACCGGGTATTGACCGGCAGGTTTTCCTCCCAATTGAAAGTGCTTTACAACCCTAGGGCCTTCTTCACACACGCGGTATTGCTGGATCAGGCTTGCGCCCATTGTCCAATATTCCCCACTGCTGCCTCCCGTAGGAGTCTGGGCCGTGTCTCAGTCCCAGTGTGGCTGATCTTCCTCTCAGAACAGCTATAGATCGTCGCCTTGGTAGGCCTTTACCCTACCAACTAGCTAATCTAACGCAGGCTCATCTCATAGCGCGAGGTCTTACGATCCCCCGCTTTCCCCCGTAGGGCGTATGCGGTATTAGCGTGGGTTTCCCCACGTTGTCCCCCACTATGAGGCAGATTCCTACGCGTTACTCACCCGTCCGCCACTCGTCAGCGCCCGAAGGCCTGTTACCGTTCGACTTGCATGTGTTAAGCATACCGCCAGCGTTCAATCTGAGCCATGATCAAACTCTTCAGTTTATATCATTTTGCCACTCAATAAGATGAGTAGCCAATCTTGGCTCGACTACAAATTCAACGTATAAAATTA
>JBCKWO010000096.1:0-5492 GCA_038922535.1 Methylobacter sp.
TCTGTCAAACCGGTGTGCTACTTAATCTTTGTCTTTAGGGCTAGCCTCCTTAGGTAGTGGTAGCAACGGAATATTGTAACCCGCGATGATGGCTCGAATCTGGCCTGCTTTGGCCGCGATCAGCTTGTTAAGGGCCTCTTTTCTTGCTTTATCACCCTTACGAACGCCCATCGCCATCGCAAAATCAAATTTCATGTCCGGGGCTGATTTCATTGGCATCATTGCGTAACTGTTTTTGGGGCTTTGTGCAGTGACATAGCCGGCCAGAGGGCCCCATAAAATAACCATATCGATTTTCTTCGCTTTAAGATCCTTTTCTATTTGCATGGCTATATTATTTTCATGGTCGCCTGACATCGATTGATAAGGGATGCCCAGATCGAGTAGGCCGTTTTTTTGCATCCAGGTCGTTCCGGGGCCGCGGTCGAACATCGCTATTTTCAATGCTTCCTGTCTTTGCAATGGCAGATTAACTAATTGGGCGGCATCGGTAATATCGTCCCAGCCGCGTCCTTTGGCGATTAGCAACACATAGGTCGACTGGTAGTAGGGCGCGGTTGTTAAGGTGAGGTCGGAATTAGCAGGAACGCTCATAACGACGTCGCATTTATAGTCATCGCTTTCTATGTCGCTGTCTTTTAATGGTGCGTTTAAGGTGTTGCGGATAAAGCCGATGCGTTGCGGAAACCAAAAGTATTCAACCGTCTGTCCAAGCTCTTTGGCAAACAATTCGGCGATTTTGTTTTCAAAACCGTCTTGATTTTTTGTCGAAAAAGGTGGGTTTAATGGGTCGGCGCAGACCTTGAATTTCTCTTCGGCTGAGGCAGTAAAGCTGAACGCAGCAAAAACCAGGATGGCAAAATAGGGGGTGTGTTGAGGCGGTATCCTCATTAATATCTCCTTGGTGTATCAAGCTATAAGGGCTCATAGTTTACTGTATAAACAGTCAAAAAAAAAGCCCCGGTTGATAAATCAACCGGGGCTTTTAATGCACAATCTAATAAATCAGATCGATTTAGTTACTGGGTAATGCGAATACGGTTAATACGCCGCCCAGTTTAGTGAAAGAGCTTAAGCTTCTGTAAGCACCTACAGCTCCCAAACCTTCAGAGTTTGAGCTTTCTTCGCCGCTATCAAGACCCGCAGCGATACCGATGCCTGCCCAGCCGCCGATGCCGGAAAGAACACCAACATACTGTTTGCCAGCGTATTCCCAAGTATTAACGTTGCCGATGATGCCGGAAGGTGTTTTGAACTTATACAGTTCTTTACCTGTTTTGGCATCAACCGCTTTCAGATAGCCTTCCAAAGTGCCGTAGAATACTACGCCGCCAGCTGTGGCAAGAGAGCCAGACCAAACAGAGAATTGTTCTTTGTTAGACCAGGCGATTTTACCTGTTTTGGCATCGAAAGCCGTGAATTGACCTAGGTTAGTTGTATTGTCTGGTTTACCAGTCAATACATCTGCACCGGCAGGCATCATAGTTAACGTGGCGCCAACATAAGGCTGACCCGCTGTGTATGAAACTTCGAACGGTTCGTAGTCCATGCACAAGTGGTTGCCTGAGATGTAGAACAAGCCGGTTTGTGGAGAGTAAGAGACCGGTTGTTGGTTTTTGGCGCCTAACGCAGCAGGGCAAATGCCTTTTGAGTTTACATCTTCACCGTTTTGCTGGGTACTGTACTCAGGTACAACTTGCGGGCGACCGGTATTCATGTCGACATGCGTTGCCCAGTTAACCGATTTGTCGAATTTTTCAGCAACAAGCAATTCACCTGTTTCACGATCTAAAGTGTAGCCAAAACCGTTACGGTCGAAATGCACGATAGTTTTGTGCATTTTGCCTTTAACTTCTTGGTCAACCAGAACAGTTTCGTTGATGCCGTCAAAATCCCATTCATCGTGTGGAGTCATTTGGTAAACCCATTTAACGACACCGGTGTCAGCGTCACGAGCCCATAATGACATAGACCATTTGTTGTCGCCCGGACGTTGTACTGGGTTCCATGTGGATGGGTTGCCGGATCCGTAATAGATCAAGTTCAATTTAGGGTCGTAACTAGTCCAGCCCCAAGTAGTACCGCCACCGATTTTCCATTGGTCGCCTTGCCAAGTGCTCAAACTTGAGTCAGGGCCTACTGGAGTCACTTTACCGTCTTTCCAGGTAGTTGTTTTCTTGGCGTCAATCAGCATGTCTTTGTCTGGACCAATGCTGTAGCCTTTCCAAGCCAACTCGCCAGTGTTGATGTCATAAGCCGCTAAGAAACCGCGAACACCAAATTCACCACCGGAAATACCGGTCAGAACTTTGTCTTTAACAACTAAAGGTGCGTTTGTGTTGGTCATACCCAATTTAGGGTCGCCGTTTTGTACACTCCAGACACGTTTACCGGTTTTAGCGTCCAACGCAGTTAAAACATCACGATGCGCCCAGACATCGGCGCTGTCGTAAGACACAAAAATAGGAATATCGCCAAACAAATACACGCCATGCCGGTTAGCATAGGCTTTTAATTCCAGCCATTGCCGGAAAAACACATATTGCTCGAATTTAATACATTCGATTTGGGTTTTTAAGCGGCGACGCGCCTCTTGCAAGGCTTTGGCGTCCCTCTCTTTAAAATGCTCGGGCCACTGATTCCAACACTGCTGATTAAATTCAGCCCTAAGGGCTAGAAATAAAGCTAGGTCGTCGAGCCAGAACGCCTTTTCCCGGCAAAAGCTCGCAAAACCTGCCTTATCCCGCTGTTCGGCGCACTCCAAAAAACCGTAATAAGCCTTTGTCGTCAAACATTTAGTTCTGAAATTACCGGCGCATTCCGCACAATCATCGGCGCATTGCAGCCAACCCTGCTCCACTAGCCAATCGACATTGATTAATGCCGGATTACCGGCATGGGCAGACAAGCACTGATAAGGCGAGCCATCCGCATGGGTCATGCCTAACGGCAAAACCTGCCATACGCTAACCCCCGAATCATGCAAAAATTTTACAAAATGATAAGCTTCCCGGCCCAAATCGCCCTGGACGCCCGTACCCGGCAACGAGGTGATATGTAAAAGAATACCGGTGCGGCGTTTGTTTAAGATGTCATTCACGCTTAATGATCTCTGGTTTAAATTGTAGGTCGGATAAGTTGTAGGTCGGGTTAGCGATAGCGTAACCCGACGCACGAAGCCGCTTATGTCGGGTCGCCTAAAAGCGCCTACTGTTGGTACGCTACGCTCGGCAATTGCTCCTGCATCGCCTAGAGGCGCCTACTTTTGGTGCTCTACCTCCTGCATCCATGCAGTCGTAACCCAACCTACGGCTCTATCAATTAAGCGAGTTCAACGCCAGGACGCATGGCCCCGCCCATGGCCGGAGCACCGGAACCGTGGGTAAATGACATAGCCAGATAAGCGGGCGGCTCTTCACCCAACAACCAATATAAATTAGTCAGATTAAGTCGGAATTGTTTTTCGAAGTTACTGACGGCTTCGCCTGGATTATAATCGCCAAACCACCAGAACCAGTCGGAACCTTCACAAACGGCCAGTTGAAGCTCAGCCTGCTGCACCTGTTTATCGGTTAATCCGCCAGCTGAGATCGCTTTGTCGAATGCCCATTTAACATCGCCCAGCATATCCCAGCCGCGATTCTTGTCCGCATCGCCTATCCAGGTTGAAAAATTGCCGTAGACCCAACTGCCTGCAACCAGTTTTACCAGCGGCTTCACTTCAACCTTATTTTGCAAACATTCCGAAAAAGTAGTTAATTCAATGCTCGGATGACTGGCCAGCCGTTGATACAAGGCGCTAAGAAAATGATAGCCATTATCGGGATAATATTCCCAGGCATTCTCGCCATCCATGATGATTGAAACCACCTTGTCACCGGACTCATGTCGCGCAATATTTTCCAGGTGCCGGATCAAATCGCCGACCGCATCATCGGCATGCCATTTTGAATACTCGAAACCGATAAGATCGGATAGGCCGTCATCACGAAAAAAACAGGCTATATCGGTTTTCTGAAGCTTAAAAGGGTGATGAACGCCTGATATTTTATCGTTTTCAGGAAGCTTCAAGCTATTATGCAGCACAGAACCGCCGCTTGCCGTCCAGTCAAAACCAAAGTCACTCAATATTTTAAGCGTTTGGTCGCTAACACTGCCTTCCGAAGGCCAGCATCCTTTAGGTTTAAAGCCAAATAATCGCTTAAAAGTCTGCACACCCTTCTCTAGGTGCCACCTTACGCGCTCTTCTCCGCCCGGATAGTTATCCAACTCCGGCAAAGGCGCATAGGGCATAGCCTCCAGGGTAGAATTCAAGTCCAGCAACAGCGGCATGATAGGATGAGCATAAGGCGTCACGGAAAGTTCGACCTGCCCTTTTCTGGCTAACGCCTCATATCGACAGATAACATGGGTCAGCTGATCGGCAATAACCTCTACAATTTCGATCCTGTCGTGCAGTGTATAACCGGTTCCTTTTTCTATCAGGCGTTTTACCCGGCTATCGGTCAACTTGACCGTTTCGCCCATCCAAACCAGATGATACCAAACCAAAATGTCGCTGATAAACTGGGCATTGACATAACTTAAAGAATCGTAATGCTGTTCAACCCATTCGGCCATTTCAATCAATCTTTTGAAAGCCGGATAACGATTTATTTGCCTTTCCCGGTTCGCGCGCATGCAATCCTTAACCAGTTTCATGCGTTCTTCAGGATCTGCCGGGATGCTGGGATTAACCAACGCCGCCAATAAAGGATCGGTGATCGAAATGCGGCCAAGCAAATAGCCGTTGACTTGCCGGGCATATTCCTCAATTTGCTCCAGCAGTATCGGAGCGAAATTTATGACCGCCTTGGCATTCGGCACTGCTTCCAGATGCGCGACCATGTCCACATAGTCTTTAATGACATGTAGATACGTCCACGGCAGCATAAATTCTCCGGTTTGCAGGTCTCTATATTCCGGCTGGTGCATGTGCCAACACAAGACTAATTTCAATTTTCTTTTATTTGACATTATAGTTCAAGGCTAAAGGCTAAAGTGTTCATTAAACTTAAATGCAAGCTTTTTTCGCCTTTCGTCTTTAGCCCTTCGCCTTCCTCATCTAGCATAGTGTCTGCTTTGCCCCAGCATATCCGGCGTAACTAAGACGACGCCGCCCGGGCTCACATGAAACCTGCTTTCGTCATCCGCCCTATTTTCACCAATGACAGTGCCTTCCGGAATCTCACAGCCCTTTTCTATAATCGCCTTGGTAATCCGACAATGACGTCCGATATTAACTTCCGGTAAGACAATAGTGTCTTGCAAGGTCGTGTACGAATTAACTCGGACATTCGAAAATAACAGCGAATGCCTGACTTTTGCGCCGGAAACCACGCAACCGCCTGAAACCATCGAGTCGACCGCCTGACCCCGTCTTTCGTCATCATCAAAAACAAATTTAGCCGGTGGTGTTTGTTCCTGATAAGTCCAGATAGGCCATCTTTTAT
>JBCKWO010000097.1:0-5327 GCA_038922535.1 Methylobacter sp.
GACCAGTTCGGTGCACAGCTGGTCGGTGGTCTGGATTTCTCCGGCTACACTGGCAAATATCGAAGGGAGTTCGGCAGGTGAGCGCTGAGCCTTTGCACAGGCCGCCGTCGCCACGCTGAACGCCAGTTGCATCGCTAGACTGCTGCGACGGCGCAACATCGGCGGAATGGCTTCTTTATCAATATCGAAGGCAGGGAAGGGCAGGTTGACCCGAAATTCAGGATCCGGCGCACAGGCGCTAAAACCAAGCAAGCTCATACATTCCATCAGCAAGCCTCCAGCAGCACGCTGGCATTGTTGCCGCCGAAGCCGAATGCATTGCTCAACACCAGTTTGGGCTGTTGCCCAATAAGCGGCTCGGTTATCACCGGGCACGGACATTGCGGGTCGGGCTGTTCCAGGCCGCAAGTGCCGGGTATGAAGCCACGCTCTATAGCTAACAGGCAAACCACGGCTTCCACCGCGCCGCAAGCGCCCAGGGTGTGGCCGAGCAAGCCCTTCACCCCGCTGCATGGCGGCGGATTAGGGAACAGGTGTTTTACCGCCTTGGTATCGGCTTGGTCATTTAGCAAGCTGGCGGTGGCATGTAGGTTGATGTGATCGACTTGGCTCACATCCCGTCCCGCCAGACGCAAGGCTTGGGTCATTGCCAAAACCGCCCCGGCACCTTCTGGATGCGGTGCGCTCATGTGGTGCGCATCGGAAGACTCGCCCACCGCCAGCAGCTTTGGACAACCGGCATTGCCGGGATTTGGCCGTTCCAGCAACAACAGGGCGGCCGCTTCGCCGATGTTGATGCCCCGTCGCTTGACATCCATCGGACGGCACGCTTCGGGCGAAACCAATTGCAAGCTGTGGAAGCCGAGCAAGGTCAACCGGCACAGACTGTCCACTCCGGCCACCAAAACCGCGTCGCAAAAATCGGCCGCGATCAGCCGTTGCGCCGCTCCCAAGGCTTTGGCGCTGGATGAGCAGGCGGTTGAAATACCGTAGCAGGGGCCTTGCAAAGCCAATTCGCGATGCAGGAATTCGGCGGTGGCCTGGGCAGTTTGGATTTTCAAGAAATGGAAATCGGCAGGCAATGTTCCCGCATTCAGCAAATGGGCGTAAGCATTCTCCGAATCGTAGATGCCGGAAGTGCTGGTGCCCAGCACCAGACCTACCCGTCCAGCTCCGTATTTTGATAGGGCGGCTTCAACATGGGATCGGAAACCGCCTTGCTCAAGCGCCTTGAGAGCCAGCCGTGCATTGCGGCTATCATAGTCCTTAAGGCTGGGGCGAATGTCGGGCAAAGGCGATGTGACCTCACCGACCAGGGTTTCGAAAGGAATATCGAACAGGCGTAAAGGTTTCAGGCAAGTTTTGTTGGCGATCAGGCTTAAGTATAATTTTTCGACATCATCCCCGGCGGCGCTGACGCATTGGTAGGCCGTGATTGCGACGGGTGAGATGTGTGTTTGCAGGGTCATTGCTTGCTCGGTTTTTGGATCAGCAAAGGGCATAGCAAAAAGCCAAAGGTGACGCCCAGGCTTACGGACAAGGCCAGGATAGGCAAGGTCGGCGTCTTGCCCAAACCCAAGGCACCGAAAGAAGCCAAAGTTGTCAACGTGGATGAGGCGATGGCGTGATAGGTGACATCGGAATTTTGGCCGCGATTATCCATAAAGAATATGCCGTAATCCACGCATAGCGAAACCGATAACAACAGCCCGATCACATGCAGAAAGCTCACTTCTTCCCCAATCAACGCCCAGATGGCGAAGATGAACAGCACGGAGGCGAGTGTGGGCAACAGGGTCAAGATCACCTTGCGGATGTTGCGTTGTTGCAGCCAGATGAACAGGCTCATGATGCTGATGCCTATGGCGAGCATCAGCAAGGATCTGTCCCGGTACATGCCTGCCAGTTTATCCAGTTGGTCTTTTTGGCTGAAGTAGCGGACACCTTCCATGCCGGATATGCCTGCCGCCAGTTTTACCGGGTCATGCGCGCCCAGCCATAAAGATAAAGCCACGCCTTTTTGCCCGGTGATGATCTGCCCCGACAAAATATGGCTGACCGGCGAGGCCAGTACCGCTTCGGCTTGTAAGGGTTCCGCTGCTGGAGGGGGCAGCAGGCCAAGTTTGTCCAACGAAAGCCCTGCCTTGGTCAGTGCGCCCCGCCAAGCATCTTGGAATTGCGGGCTTAGGGCTTGGCTATAGACTTTGGCATTTTCGTCCTGCAAGGCCTGAGATGCCAACCAGGGAAACAGGCCATGGTATTCATTGATAACGCCTTGCTGTTTGAGCAAGTTCAGGCGTCTTTCCACGGCTTCGGAACGCTGTAAAGCGGTTTCCAGGTCATCGGCTTGAATCAACACAAAACGGCCTGGTTCGATGGGGGTGAAATGGGCGCGGACAACTTCGTCTTGGCGTTTTAATTGATCCATATCCATCGCCAGTTTTTGCATATCATCCATCCAACGCAGTTGCGGCAAGCAAAGACCCGCCAATACCACACAAAGTGCAAACAATCCCAGCAATCCCCGGCGGTGGCGCCCGCAAAAAGCCACCCAAGCGGCAATGCCGGGCAAATGGGCGGCGCGTATGTTTGATTTGGCTAGCAAGGCCGGCAGCACCCAGCGGGTCAAGCCTAAGGACGCGGCTATGCTGAACAGCGCAAATACGGCGATTTGCTCGAAGCCGGGGAAGCCTGTCATCCCTAGTGCACCATAGCCGATCACGGTGGTCAAGCCACCCATGAGCAGGCTGGGCCACAGCAACTTGACAGCGGACAACGGGGTTTGGCTGTGTTTGGCGCAATGCACCATCACATGCATCGGGTAATCGGTGCAGATCCCGATCAAGCTGGCGCCTAAAGCCAGAGTCAGGCTATGGACTTGTTTGAAGACCAGGGCTATCGCCAAAGTACCCAGCACAAAGGCGGCGGCTTGTATCATCATGACCCAGTGCAGGGCTGAAAATGAACGAAATAACAGCAAAAATACTAAAGCAACGGCCAGACTGGACACCACAGAAACCAGGGTGACATCCTGGCTTATCTCGCTATGGGCCGCCACGCTGAACACCGGCACCCCCGCCATGGACAACTTGAATCCGCCCCCGGCAGACTGATTCAGCGCATCGAAACTTGCTTGGATGGCGGCTTGCAGGAGTGAATGCGCATCCGAATCCAGTGCAGCGGGTCGGCTTTGCAGGATCAAGGCACCGGCATTGCCATGCAAATCGGCTTGACGCTGGAATTGGCCTTGCAAGTTCTTGAAGCCGTTCAAGGATAAGAGCAAAGGATCTTGCTTGGCAATGGTCTTGACAAAACCGCCCTGCGGCGAAAGCAGGGCTTCTTTTAGTTTGGCGGCTCGACTAGCCAACTTGTCAGGATCGAATAACTGGCTAGCCTCTTGCTGAGGATTGAGACTGAACAGCCGGGCATGATAAGGAGCATAAGAACTGATGGCATCTATCCAGTCGCGGGGAGGCTGGCTGGCGATCCAGATTTTTTCCACATCGCTAAGTTGCGCCAATTGCTCGGTCAACTTGGCGCTGAATTCCTCCAAAGTTTGGGTGGGGTTGGCATCATTTGCCTTTTCCACAACCAACAGGTAGCGCCGCGACAACTCGCCGGATTTCAACAGCCCCGACAGGAGCCTGGAATCTTCATCGTCGGTGGCGGTAAAAAAGGCGTTAAGATCGGTTTCTATCCGGATTTGCCAAATACTGACCGCCAGCAACAGTGGAAACAAGATCAAAAACCAGCGCTTTCTCCAAACGAAAGACACCGTCAATCTCCTTTCGCTTCCAGCAGCAAACGCTGAATGGAATTTTCGACTTCCGGGCCTTCGGCAGTCTTGGTCATGCGGTATTCAGTGGATTCGCCATCGCTTGTGCCGATTAGGATTTGATGTTGGTTTTTATCTTCGTCCCCGGAAAATTCAATAGTCGGCGAGCCTTGTTCGCCCAGTTCCGGCTTGGGAGTGAATCGTAAAGACCAGTGCTGGCCTTGCTTTTTGGCGGCCACGTCATAGCTCGACTGCAATTCCCCGGCGCGTCCTTGAATAAGGGTGCGTAACAAAGCGATCTGCCCGGCCTCTGCTCCGGCTTGGTCGGCAGAGGCGCTGTGGCGCTGCTTTTGTTCGGGATCCCAAAAATACATCCGTTGCTCGGTGCTCGCCATGATGATACGTCTTGGCAACAGTTGCAGTTTAATCAGGCTGCCATCGGCACTGGACAGCATTTGCCCTTGACCTTGCCACGGGGAGGAGACTAATTCCAGCTTGCGAGTTTCCTGGTAACTGAATTCGGCTGCTCCATGTTGCCGGATGCGCCCGAGCAATTCGGCCAATTCGCTGTCGTCGGCATGAACTATCAACGGCAGCAAGGCCAATAACAGCCAAAGCCCCTTCATCCTTTAAATGCCTCATGGCCGTGCAACACCAGATATTTGAAGGTTTCCAGGGCAGGAGGAATCTCCATATCAGGGAAGCGTCGATGCCGATAGAACCATTCTCCTATCCCCAGCAAAGCCATCAACACATAAACAATCACCCCGGTATAGATAGCCCATGCCATTTGTCCGGCAATGAGGGGAAGCAAGGCGCAGACCACTACATTAACGGCGAAGAAGAGAGTCCATAGCCAAGTCAGATCGCGCAGATATTTGGCAACTTCGGGCAAAAAATCCGGGTATATCAAGCGCACTAGGCGTTCGCATAAGCTCGGTTGAATCCATAAAGTATGACCGAACAAAACCATCAATCCCAAATAGGAGAGTGATGGCATCAGCCAGATGAAATAGGCGTTGGCAAAAAATGCGGCAACCAGCAATGCGGCCCCCAACAGCAGGCCACCGAAGCGTAACAGTGGCATTTTTGCCCTGATACCGCGCCAAAGGGTCAGCGTAGCAAACACCAGCAACTCCAAGCTGGCAAAGCCTTGACCAACCAAATAATTACTGAGGAAGGGATAGGCAATGACAAGGCCGGCAATACCGACCCCCTTACTAAGCTTAACCATAGCTAGCGAGTACGATTGGCGGCGACAAACTCCGCCAGCGTCCTAAGAGAGACAAATATCTGATTGTTGCGCTCGTCGCCGGAGGTGATTTTAATGCCGAACTGACGATCCAACATCACGCCGATTTCCAGCGCATCAATGGAATCCAGACCGAGCCCGCCACTAAACAAACCATCGTCGGGCGAAATATCATCGGGCATGATATCTTCAAGGCGCAAGCCTTCGATAAGCATGGTTTTCAATTGGCTGATTAAGTCGTCTGACATGGTGGATTAAATTCCTCTAACAAACTCGGTATAGTACACAAGATTTTGGAAG
>JBCKWO010000098.1:0-5131 GCA_038922535.1 Methylobacter sp.
TGGTCATCTGTTGACTGTTAGCATCGGCGTGTCCATGTATAGTCTGCACTACGCTAATTACACCGACATAATCGAAGCCGCCGACCAAGCCATGTATCGTGCAAAAGACGAAGGCATAAATAGAATTATCATTCTGCCCGGTATTGCACCCGGAAAAAACACAACGCAAATTCAGTGCTATCCATTTTGGCGCTTACCGTTTCAGGTTGATAACGATTCCCGCGCCATCCACCGACTTTTGTTTATCCACTTCCGGTTCTTGCGACATCAACATCTGACCATCTAAATATAGAGACCGCGGCTTTTTTTTCTTTTCAGAAGCAAACATATTTAATAATTCTCCCTTGGCGGCCCTGTTCCGTTCAATCGTCGGCCAGACATGTTCAGAATCTTTAAATGGCATAGAAAGATCCAGTGGTTTTTGAAGCTCAGCCTCTTCAGCAGCACTGTTTTTGACACTCAGCACTGAAACTGATTTTTGCTTATTTTGTTTTTTTTTCTGTGTTGACTTAATGAGGCTTTCTTTGCTCTTGGTCTGAACTTTTTTCACTTCAATTGATGCTGCCTGTTGTTCTGCTGGAGGAAGATCATTATTAACCCCCCCTTTTTCAAACCCAGTCAGCAAAACCAATGAAGCCGTCACAAAACCCAATAAAAACAAACGGTGCATATTCATATTCTTATTATTCCTGTTCAACTATTAAACAAAAATTTCTACGTTATTAAGTCTAGTCCAACACACTAAAAATGGAATGCCCGACCTAGACATTATTCACTCAGCGAAACAACTACCTGCCCAAACGCCGCTCAGCCTCCAACACCCGTTGCGTGGTCTGCAACACGGTATCGGGATTCAAACTCATCGAATCTATGCCGATTTCCACCAGAAACTCCACCATTTCAGGATAATCCGACGGTGCCTGACCGCAAAGACCGCAATGTTTGCCATTGCGCCGCGCACCCTCAACGGCAAGACGAATCATTTCTTTAACGCCGGGATCACGCTCGTCAAAATCTTCGGCGATGATGGCAGAGTCGCGGTCTACGCCCAAGGTAAGCTGGGTCAAATCATTAGAGCCGATAGAAAAGCCGTCAAAATGCCGGGAAAAGGCATCGATTTGAATGACGTTATTCGGGATTTCGCACATCACATAAATTTCCAGTCCCTGCTCGCCTCGCTTCAAACCCAGCTCTGCCATGTAGTCGAGCACCCGTTCGGCTTCCTGGACGCGGCGGCAAAAGGGGATCATCAAAATGACATTGCTTAAACCCATCTGCTCACGCACCCGTTTCATGGCCTTGCATTCCAGCGCAAAACCTTCTTTATAAGCGGGATGAATGTAGCGGGACGCGCCACGAAAACCAATCATCGGATTGGCCTCGTCGAACTCAAACCAGCGCCCGCCGAGCAAGGTGGCGTATTCGTTGGTTTTAAAATCCGACATCCGCACGACGACCGGCTTGGGATAAAACGCGGCGGCAATGGTACCCACGCCTTCCGACAGTTTTTGAATGAAGTAATCTTCGGCGCTAGTGTAGTTTTGCGTCAACCGCCTTATCTGTTCCCGTTCACCAGCATCCTGCACCTGCTCGGGGTGGATCAGCGCCATCGGATGCGCCTTGATGTAATCGGTGATGATAAATTCCATCCTCGCCAAGCCCACACCATCATTAGGCAGGAAGCTGGTTTTAAAGGCCAGCTCGGGATTGCCGATATTCAGCATGATTTTGGTTTTCGGACGTTGCAGACCGGACAAATCGGTAGTCTTAATATCAAACCCGAGTATGCCGGAATAGACTTTGCCGACATCGCCTTCAGCGCACGATACAGTAATCAGATTATCGGTTTTAATCATCGTCGTAGCATTATCGCAACCGACTACGGCCGGAACGCCTAATTCACGGGAGATAATCGCCGCATGACAGGTACGCCCGCCACGGTTTGTGACTATCGCCGAAGCTATTTTCATCACCGGCTCCCAATCCGGCGTCGTCATATCGGCAACCAGCACATCTCCGACCTTAAAACTATTGAGTTGCTGAACGTTATCGATAATCCGCGCATTGCCTGTGCCAATCTTACTGCCCACCGCATGCCCGGTGACTATCGGCTCGGCTTTATCTTTAAGCGTGTATTGCTCCAGGATCATGCCGCGCAGTTGCGAAACCACGGTTTCCGGGCGTGCCTGAACGATATACAGGATGCCGTCAAGGCCGTCTTTCGCCCACTCCATATCCATCGGCTTGGCCTGACCGGCTTTGGCGCTGTAATGTTTTTCAATTTTTATGGCGTAGTCGGCCAGAGTTAAAACATCGACATCGCTAATGCAAAATCGGTTGCGTTCTTCGGCAGAGGTCACAATATTGCGGGTGGATTCACGGGTACGCCCATCGCTGTAAACCATTTTTATTTTCTTCGCGCCCAGGGTGCGTCTTAATACCGCCCGATGCCCCAATTCAAAAGTGGGCTTGTGCACATAAAACTCATCGGGATCTACCGCGCCTTGCACGACATTTTCGCCTAAGCCGTACGCACCGGTAATAAACACCACATCCGTGAACCCCGATTCGGTGTCTAGCGAAAACATCACGCCGCTGGCATCCAGATCCGAGCGCACCATTTTCATAATGCCTATCGATAAAGCCAGCTTGAAATGGTCAAAGCCTTGATCAACCCGGTAATGAATCGCACGATCAGTAAACAGACTGGCAAAACAACGTTTACACGAATCCAACAAGGCCTGCTCACCGCGTATATTCAGAAAAGTATCCTGTTGTCCGGCAAAACTGGCAGTCGGCAAGTCTTCGGCAGTGGCGGAACTGCGTACCGCGACGCTTAAATCGTCGCCATACTGTTGTTTCAGTTGCGTGAAAGCCTGGATAATTTGCTGTTCGAGGTCTTCAGGAAAAGGTGCGGCGTAGATGATTTCCCTTGCCTTGCGCGCACGTTTGGCAAGATCGGCGATATCATCCGGATTTAAATCGTCCAATGTCTGATGCAGCGCCTCCCAACCCTGCGCTTGATCCAGCACATAGCGATACGCTTCGGCGGTTACCGCAAAACCGTTAGGAATCTGGATGCCTTGCGGCGTTAATTCCCGATACATCTCGCCTAACGAGGCATTCTTGCCGCCTACCAGTGAGACATCCTCAATCGTTAACTCATTAAACCAACGGATATAATTTGCTTGCTCAGACATCATGGTTCCTTAAAGGAATGACTCATTATCAGTTATTGGCGAATTACCATACCAATACTCTATGGCAATTGTCACATTATCATTTTGTCTTGAGTCCTTTGATTTTTAGGGTGCCTCGGGTCGGGAGTCCACGGTTTTATCATAAAAAATCAATTTTTAAGGTAGGGCGGTGTTATGCCATAACGCATTTAAACGCTTATAATAATAAATGGTTATGCAAAACGTATTTGTGTGTCATTGCACAAAATTAAATATTTTGCAGTATTGCGGGTCGGGGGTTGGTTTGCGCCGTGTAAATGGCCGAGTTTATGTTAGGTGATTTCCTGCAAAAAACATACCCAACTGACTGGTCTTTTTGCCCATCTACTGCGTTGCAAAAATAGTTGCATAGCTCGCTATGTGCCCATTTTTGCGCCTTGTAGCTGAACAAAAATCCTGCGTCATTTGGGTATGTTTATTCTTGGAAAGCACCTTACCAAGCTGTCAATAGCGTAGGCCGAGCCCTTATTTTGATGCCCATTCCTTTTTATAATCTTTATTATAGTCAGCTATATTGATGAGAGACGTTGCACCATGAATGAAATAAAAGATAAATCAGTTCAGGCCTTTATTGATGAATTGGCCAGCAAAGCGCCTACTCCGGGCGGGGGCAGTGCGGCTGCGGTAATGGGCGCGCAGGCTGCCGCGTTAATCAGCATGGTTTGTAATTTGACCCTAGGCAAACCGAAGTATGCTGAAGTCGAAGATGAAATGCAGACATTGCTGGAAAAATCGGAAGCGTTGCGTGAAACGCTGACAGCCATGATTAAGGCCGATGTTGATGTTTTTGATCGCTTGATGGCGACATACGGCTTGCCCAAAGATTCCGATGCAGAAAAGGCAGCGCGTAGCGAGGCCATTCAGGCGGCATTAAAAGAAGCCACCGTTGTCCCTTTGACGTGTGCACGCGCTTGCGCAGAAACCATTGCCTTGAGCCGAATTGCCGCAGAAAAAGGTAATGTAGGCGTGATCAGCGATGCGGGTGTTGCCGTCATGGCGGGTTACGGAGCACTAAAAAGCGCGGCGTTAAATGTTTACATTAATGCTGGCGGCCTTAAAGATAGGGTTTTTGCCGAGGCGAAATTAGCTGAGTTGGAAGCGATTTTGAAGGGTGCCGATGTTGCGGCAGAGGAGGTGTATCAAATCGTTAAAGCCAAACTGTAAGTGCTTAAAGGTCAGTACGATTTTGTGCCTTCTGATAAAAAGACGAAAGTGTAAGTTGGGTTGATGGTAATAGGCTTAATAAATTATCACGTATAACGCAAAAAGATATTGACGATGATGGGAAGCATCGTTATTATACGCAGCTCTTCAAGGGTGGTTTATAAGTTTAATCAGCCATTAAAAAGGAGATCGTCGGGGTATAGCGCAGTTTGGTAGCGCGCCTGCTTTGGGAGCAGGATGTCGGGAGTTCGAATCTCTCTACCCCGACCAATTCAGCGCTTGTAGCTCAACCGGATAGAGCACCGGCCTTCTAAGCCGGGGGTCGCAGGTTCAAGTCCTGCCAAGCGCACCATTCGTAGAACATCCCACATTAACACCATCATATTATGGTGAGCGTAGCTCAGTTGGTAGAGTCCCGGATTGTGATTCCGGTTGTCGCGGGTTCGAGCCCCGTCGTTCACCCCAATAAATCAATCACTTCAATTCAATAGCAGCTGGTTAGTCTAGTTTCTAGCAATCACTAAAAAGTAATAACTTCCACAAATATTCCTCAATTGCCGAATCCTGCACTTTAATTTAGTGCAAACGCATTATTTTTAACCGGAATATCCTAATTTATACGGTCAATTTTCAACCGGCATCAACATGCAGGTGCAATTGAATGCCGAAGCCAGCAGCTTAACTCAAAAAAGAGAGTCTAAGATTTAAGTTCCCTCTTACCGACTTAC
>JBCKWO010000099.1:0-5030 GCA_038922535.1 Methylobacter sp.
GTGCCTCTTGGTGAAACAGTCGATGTGTTTCGTGGTGGAACAGCCACCGTATTGATTGTGGACGATCCTCAGGCCAAACTAACTGAATTGCAGGCTGGATTACGGGGTATGGAAAGGTGGTGGTGGCCATGGACAAGCTTTGAAGTAAAGCAGCTTGAAGGCAACGGCTTTCAAATTGACATCAAGGCGGATGAACCAGTCCTTGACTATCTGGAAGAACAACGGATTTCACCAACGGTTAAAGACGGAATCGTTCGGATTCTGATCCAGAGGCCAGCAGCTAAGCCATAGATGAAGGTGGGGTTGGGAAAATGGTTATTCCGGGCGACCGTGATCGGTCATTCCGACGGATCGTGACCATTGATTCTGGTCGATCGTGACAAATTTTTTACTCACTACGAATCACATAGAGCCGTTGTTTGTCACTAAACGATGATAAAAACGCGATCACAGCATTAAGAATAAAAGGGACAGAACACGTTTTAAAACCGTGGTCTGTCCCCTGTTTTCCTTTATCGTAAAACTCGCCCCTTTTTACGTTAAGTGATTTGGGCGTTAACTGAACTCAGGAGTTATCATGTTTAAAATGTTAAAAGGATGGCTAGGAATAGCGTTTTTACTATTTTTGGGTTATTCAATATTTATTGCCAAGCCAGAAAATAAAGGCTTGCCTCCAAGTGCTACGCCAACACCAACTAAACAACAGCCCGTTCCTGTCTTTAATCAACCAGAGCAAGCACTTCCGCAAAGTGGTGACAACAATGCTAATTTCTACGATGGCGTAGCACCGCTTAAAATTAGAACATCATCCGCTGGTGGTTATCACTATTTTGTGAAAATTGTAAATCTTGCAAACAATCAACCACTGGGGACTTACTTCATCCGTTCTGGTGGAACTATAGACATAAAAGTGCCATTGGGTAGCTATGAAATAAGATATGCATCGGGTGCTAAATGGTATGGTTTGGATTATCTTTTTGGCCTAGATACAACATACAGCAAAGCAGATTCAACTTTTGTATTTTCCTTTGACGGATCTCAATACAGTGGCTACACGATAGAGTTAATCATGCAACAAAATGGTAACCTTAGAACATTTGGAATCAAGCCAAGTCAATGGTAAATATATATCCAACCTATCATAGCGTGGCAATCTGAGAAGGGCATGTTTGAAAGACAGCGGTATAAAAAGTTCGGTGTTGAAGAAAATGGCTTCAACTTCAAAAATGAGCTTTATAACTTCAGTAAACTGTATTAATCAGCAAACTGGCTTAAAAGGATGGGTATGAAAAAACGACTAACTGTAATGTTATTACTACTTGCGGGGTCGGCTTGGGCTGGCGATTTTGAGGACGGCAAAGCGGCCTATTCAGAAAAAAACTACCCAGTCGCAATGGACAAATTAACGCTGTAAGGTGGATCACTTGTAAGGCGGATTCGCGCTAGCAATCCGCCATGATCGGGATGATCAAACTGACCCTCGCTCGGAATTATCCAGGCGGGGTTTTTTTATGCCCGATTGTTTGCATACTGAGTTTGATTCCCAGAAATCATAGTCCCGATCTAAACTGTGTATAATTGCGTCTCCTTACATTCCTCTGCAAACTATTTTTAGCCCATGAAAGAAGACTTAAAAACTTTCATTTTCAGCGAACTTATTTATCATGAAGACCCTGGCTCTTTTGCGGATGATGGCGATCTTTTGGAGGCAGGGCTTGATAGTATGGGCATCATGCGGCTGATTATGTTTGCCGAAAAAAAATTCAATGTGACTCTGCCCGATACTGAAATTGAACCGGACAATGTCAAAAGTCTGAACGCGCTGGAAAAATGGATTCGACTGGCTGGTCAAAATAAATGAATGCAGTTTTCAACCCTGCCGATTACTTCACCTATGTGCTTGATCAGGAAATTCGTAATGCCGGTATGCCGGGAGGTTATTGTGGCTATGTACTGCAACTAGCCGACCCGCCTAATCTGGAGCAATTGCAGCAGCGTCTGGATCTTTTGGTAGAGCGTTTTCCTAGGGCTTCGGCGCGTATCGAGCGCCAAGGCAAGCGCTACGCCTGGGTGCTGACGGGGCAGTGCATCGAACTGGAGCGCCATCAATGCACACAAAGCGAAGATGACGAGCAAGAATCCCAAGGCATTCTGTTGGAGATAATCAATCGTCAGAACACCTTGCCACTGAGTGTGCACTGGATAGCCCGCAACACCGGCGGAACCTTGCTGATAGTCTGGAATCATCCCTTGATGGATGCTCGCGGCGTAAAGATATTGCTGGATTTTCTCAGTTCCGACCATCCCGAAAAATTCAAGGAAACGCCGTCACTGATTGAGGCCAAACTCGCCCAATGGAGTTTCTGGAAAAAGTGCTGTTTATTCGTCAAGGCTAAGCGGCACAATAACCTAGTCAATAGTCTGGATAGCTGCTTGCCCACCCAGGTCGAGGAAGGCCCACAAACCTTGCGTCTGAAAGTCCGGCGCTTTGGCGAAGAAGAGTCCCGGCGCATTGCCGCTCTGGCACAACAGCACACAGGACTGGCTGGGCGAACCGTCTATTATCTCGGCTGCTTTATCCGTGCTATGGAGCAGGTGGGGCCGCCTGCTGCCAAGGACGGTTATTGCATACCCTACGCATTCAATCTTCGTCGCCAGAACGCGCCCACCCCCATGTTCGGCAATCATGTCGGCTGCCTGTTCGCCCGCGCCACCCGTGAACAAGCAAGGCACCGAAAAGGCTTGTTCGAACATTTGCTCAGCCAGTATCAGCAAACCATCCGCGACGAATTGGATCAGGCCTACCTGCCGCTCATGTGGCTAGGCCAATGGCTGTCTCCCACCAAATACGCCAGAATATTGCGTAAACAACACAGCGGCGGCGAATTGAGTTCATTATGGTTTTCCGACATCGGCGACGTATCCTGGAGCAGGGACGGCTTTCTAGGCAGTCAGGTTTCTGACATGTCCCTTCTCTGCTGGATGCCGCTGCCGCCGGGACTGGCGTTATTGGTCGGGCAGTTGGATGGACGGCTCACCCTCTCCTACAACTACCTGCACCCGGCGATTGATGAAGACTGGTTAGATGCCGTCATCAAACGAATGGATGCCGAATTGCTGGAAACTACCGAGACTTAGGCTATGTTGTTGGAGCCCTTTTTAAAGCGATGCCAACAGCAACCTGAAGCCTTGGCCTTGCTGGACAATCACCGCTGTTTAAATTACCGGCAGTTATTGCAACAGGCCCAAGCCGTTGCCGCAAGGCTGCAAGCCATGGGTGTCCAAGCTGGACAGCCTGTCGCCATTCATCTTGGGCAGGGCATAACAGCCACAATTGGCGTATTCGGTGTGCTATTGGCAGGGGCTTGTTATGTGCCCTTGGACTTGAAAAATCCGATACCCCGATTAAGCTACATCATCGAAGATGCCCAGGTTGTCGCGGTGATCGGCGGGTCTGACGCACCGACATGGCTGGACGATGGTTTATGGCTGGACATCAGCTGCTGCCCCGATGCACAGCCGGCACCGGTCGATATTCAAGCCGCATCCCTTGCGGCGATACTCTATACTTCCGGCTCCACCGGCCACCCGCGCGGCGTGGCCTTAAGTCATGGCGCAATCGCAACTTTTGCGCACTGGGCCGCCGAATTGGTGGATTTGCAAGCCACAGACCGCATCGCCAGCACCACCCCGTTGTTCTTTGATTTGTCCACCTTCGATTTGTACGCCGTTCTAGGCCGGGGTGCCAGCCTGTATTTCGTCCCGCCCGCGCTGACCATGGCTCCGTCCCGGCTCAGCGCCTGGCTTAGCGAGCAAGCCATCAGCGGCTGGTACACCGTGCCATCCCTACTGGCCTTCCTGGCCTACAAGGGTAACCTTGCGCAAACCCCTTTAGATTCGTTGCGTTTTTTGCTGTTCGCCGGTGAGGTATTCCCGACGCCGGCCTTGCTGGATTTGGCCTCCGGCCTGCCGCGCACGGCCTTGTACAATTTGTTCGGCCCTACCGAAACCAATGTCTGTTGTTACTGGCCGGTAGACCGCGCACTGTTGGAGGCAGATCGCCCCATCCTCATCGGACAGCCTGCCGCCGCTTGCGAGCTGCGCATTAATGACGAAACCGGCGAACTCTGGGTGCGCGGCTCCAGCCTTGCCAGCGGCTATTGGAGCCAAGGCCGGTTGCAGCCCATCCTCAACCCGGATGGCTGGTATGCCACCGGCGACCGAGTGAGCCTAGTCGATGGCGAATACCGGTTCCATGGCCGGTTGGGGCGCATGTTGAAATGCTCCGGTTATCGTGTCGAACCCGCAGAAATAGAGACGGTCATCAACGCCATGCCTGGCGTGATAGGCTGCGCGGTGGTAGGGCTTGACGATCCCGCCACCGGGCAGCGTCCCGCCCTGGCTTTAGCCTTGGAGGCTCAGGTGACAGCAGGCGACATCCGCAAGGCGCTGGCCTTACAACTGCCTTCCTACATGCAGCCCAAACGCTGCATCGTTGTGCCGGAACTGCCTCGGCTGAGCAACGGCAAACTCGATTATCAGCGCGTCAGCGCCTTGTTGGAAGCGCAATTATAGGATCTATTTTGCTGGTTCCCAATCTGGAGCTTGGGAACCAGCGCGAAAATTAATGGGAACGATACGCAGGATAGACAGAGCAACGTAGCCCCTCTTTTTTTTCCTGAATAATGTTATTTTTTTCACCGGATGCGGCATAATAGACCTTAATAATTAGCAAAGGCAGAGCCATGACTACCATCACTTTCGATACTCATAAATTTGTTCGTAAGCTAAAGAATGCCGGAGTGCCTGAAAGTCAGGCCGAGGCATTCTCGGAAGCCTTTAAGGAAGCACAAGGCGAGGCCGAATTGGCAACGCAACACGACATTAAAGATGTGCGTCGTGACATTGACGATTTACGGCGCGATATAGACGCTCGGTTGATTCAGATGGAGCAACGACTGATTATTAAACTAGGGGCGCTTATGGCGCTGTCCATTGGCATTGTCGCCGCATTGGTTAAGTTGCTTTAA
>JBCKWO010000100.1:0-4934 GCA_038922535.1 Methylobacter sp.
GATCAGCGAGCAGACCTTTCAGGTTTTTAAAGCCTGGAAGGTCTCGTGTGTAGGTTATTTTTTGCGAGTTACCTTACACAGGTCGTGCTTCAGCCACAAAGGGAACCCGACATTGAATAACGTTCTAGAACTTAACAAAGCCAAGCAGTATATCCGCGATTTAACCGGCGGTAGTTTGCTCATTTCAGAAAGCCGATTGGTTGCTGAAACACTCTTGTTAGGACTGTCATATTCTGACTGGAGCCGCCTGTTTACTGACGATAATATCCTGCAAAAAAAATCCAAACATACCGCCATCCGTTATGCCCAATCCGTCAGAAAACGGCTTGAACCTTTAGGTAAAGCATTCATTGAAGCCGTCATTCATGCGCCAGAATCACACTATAAACAGCTACTCATGCTTGCTCTGATGATACATACGCCTGCACTGCCGGATTTTATGCAACACGTCGTGGCGGAAACTAAACGTATTTATAAGCCAACGTTGGCGACCGATGCCTGGGACTCTTTTTTACTCGATCGAATGCGCATCTTACCAGGGCTGAATGGCTTATCCGCGTCAACGCTACACAAAAGCGGCAATAACATTATTCGCTCATTGGTCGAAGCCGGTTACCTCGATAACAATAAAAACCGGCGATTACAGCCCGTTTATGTGTTACCGGAAACAAAAATGTGGCTACAAAAACTCAACAAACAGGAACTCGAAGCTATCATGGAATGTACGTTATGAAAGCACTGCAAAGCCGACTTGATTTGATTCTGGAAAGAATAGAAAACCCACGATTTCTTAACAATGATGGTTTGGGCAATGAAATTGGCTTCTGGATTTTTGATTATCCCGCCAAACACGAGCTAGTGGTCAGGGACACTATTAAACATCTGGCCGATAAGCTGGACAAGCGTGGTTACAAGTTTATCACCGTCAATATCTATGAAACGTTAATCGAAATGCTGGACTCAAGAGGTCTGTTGGAGCGCACCTTTAGCCGGGAGAAACAAGTGGGCGTTGATGCCATTCGCAACACCTTAGCAGGGCCTCTCAGCCAGAAAAAGATTGCTGAATTCATCGCAGAAAAAATCCAGCCGGACACGCTGGATTTTGTTCTCCTATCTGGGCTTGGCAATGCCTGGCCCTTGGTCAGAGGCCATGAACTCTTAAGTGCATTACAAGACGTAATGGGCAAAACGCCCTTAGTATTATTTTATCCTGGCGAATATAGCGGCCGAGACCTGCACCCTTTCGGCATGATCGAATCCAAAAACTACTACAGAGCCTTCAAGCTGGTACCCGAAGACGGTAAAAATAACCCAGGAAGCCCCCGATGAATATTGAACAGATTTTTTCAAAACAACTGACCCGCAACATCAACGGAGTTGTTAAAGCAGAACAGGTCGATAACGACAGTGTCTATGTTGAGCTGGATGAATACGTTATTACCCAAGAATTAGATCGACATTTCCGGCGTTTTTTCGAAACCTACGTTCCAGCAATTAAAGGTCGCAATCCGGCTGTCGCCAATAAAATTGGTGTTTGGGTATCCGGCTTCTTTGGTTCAGGTAAATCTCATTTCATCAAAACACTGGCTTATTTACTGGAAAATCGTGCTGTAGAAAAAGACGGCAAAACCCGCCATGCCATTGACTTCTTCAAAGACAAAATCAACGATCCGATGCTTTATGGCGACATACATAACGCCGTTTCCAAGCCAACCGATGTCATCTTGTTCAACATTGATTCCAGAGCCAATACCGATGATCGCGAGAACGCCATCCTCAAGGTATTCCTCAAAGTTTTCAATGAACGGGTGGGTTACTGCGCAGACTTTCCGCACATTGCGCACATGGAACGGGAGCTGGATAAACGCAAGCAATATCAAGATTTCAAAGATAAATTTGCCGAACTGACCGGGTCAACCTGGGAAGCACAGCGTGATGCTTATGACTTTTATCGCGATGAACTGGCTGAAAGCCTGGCCTCAGCCAGTCATCAGACAATTGAATCAACACGGCAATGGGTTGAGCAACTGGAGACTAACTTACCGCTGGATATACGTAACTTTTGCAAGTGGGTGAATGATTATCTTGAGCGTAATGGCGATAGAAATATTGTGTTTCTGGTCGATGAGGTGGGGCAATTTATCGGCAAAAATACCCAGATGATGTTGAAATTGCAGACCATAACCGAGGATTTAGGCACCTTCTGTGGTGGCCGTGCCTGGGTCATTGTCACGTCTCAAGCCGATATTGATGTCGCCATCGGCCAGCTCGACAAGCGTGATGGCGATGATTTCTCAAAAATTCAGGGGCGGTTTTACACGCGACTACAACTGTCCAGCTCCAATACCGCTGAAGTCATTCAAAAGCGTCTGCTTGAAAAAACAGAAGCGGCAACGGTAGCCTTGGCGACGGTGTTTGCGGAAAAAGGCGATATTCTGCGTAACCAGCTAAGTTTCGATAAAACCACCACGGCTGCACTGAATGGTTATACGGATGCGCCCACTTTCGTTGATAACTATCCGTTCGTACCTTATCACTACCCCTTAGTGCAAAAGGTCTTCGAATCGATTCGAACCAAAGGCGCTACCGGCAAACATCTGGCCATGGGCGAGCGTTCGTTACTCGATGCCTTTCAGTCGGCGGCCAAGCAAGTTAAAGATCAGGACATTGGCGTACTGATTCCTTTTTATTGCTTCTATGCACCCATTGAGAGTTTCCTTGAACCCGCCGTCAAACGGACTATTGATCAAGCTTGCGAACTCAGCACTTTAACCGAGTTTGATTGCAAAATACTCAAGACCCTATTTCTTATTCGTTATGTCGATGTGCTCAAAAGCACACTGGATAACCTGGTGACACTCAGCATCGATCAGATTGATGTCGATAAAATTGCGTTGAAAAAGCAGATCGAAGACAGCCTCAATCGTCTGGAGCGGCAATTATTAATTGTCCGCAACGGCGATGAATTTATTTTTCTAACCAACGAAGAAAAGGAAATCGAGAATGAAATTCAACACACGGATGTCGAGCCTTCAGAACTGACCCATAAACTATCGGACATCATCTTTGACGGCCTATTGAACAGACAGGCTGCGTACCGTTATCCGGTCAATAAACAGGATTTTGCAATAAGCCGCTTTTGTAATGGGCATCCGAGAGATGGATCGACATTAGAAGATTTGGTGGTTAAAGTCATCTCGCCGCTGGATTCGCATTACGACAGCTTTATCCATGACCAGCCTTGTCTTAACCATAGCCTTGAAGGCGATGGCTGTGTGCTGGTGAAATTACCCGATCATCCGCGCGTATTTGGCTACAAAGGCTTGGACGGCGATCTTGCTCGCTACCTTAAAACCGATCGCTTTCTCAAGCAAAACTCCGGGCAACGTCCAGAACAGGAATACTTGCTGCGTGAAAAGCAGATGGAAAATATTGGCCGCGAGAAGCGTCTGCGCCATGACTTTGAGTTGATTTTCGCCGAGGCTCAGCTGTATGCCATCGGCGCCAAGTTAAGTCCTAAGTCTTCGACCCCTTCAACCATGCTTGAAGAAGCCTACAAATATGTCATCGAAAATACCTTTGCCAAGTTAAATCTGTTACGGCCAACTCCCGGTGACGTATTGCGGGAGCTGCAAGCTGTTTTGAATGCTGATGATATGGCGCAACTCAGCCTGGATCTTGCTGACGTGACCTGTAATCCCGAGGCGACTCGTGAAGTTGAAAACTTCATCTCACTAAAGAATGAGCGTAATGAAGCCCTCTATTTACGCGACCTTGTTTATCGGTTTAACCGTCGCCCTTATGGCTGGCCGGATAATGAAATACTCCTGTTAGTTGCCAGGCTGGGTTTGGCCGGCAAAATCAGTTTTACCCTGGGTGCAGAATTGCCACTTAAAAAAGCATTCGAACCCTTCACCAGTGTTCGTAAGCGTGGGGAAATTCGTATCCAAAAAATTCGGCAGCATGAGGAGCGCCAGCTCAAGAATGCTGCGGGATTGGTTAAAAACATTTTCAGTAAAACTTTTACCGGTTCAGGTGAGAAGGAGCTTTCAGAGCTTATTAATAAAGAACTGAAGAAATGGCATGATGAGCTAAAATCGTTTAGCCATAAAGCGCAAACCGGTCATTTTCCTGGTAAACAAAAAATTGAACAGGGTCTGGCTTTACTGGCCGACCTGCTTGAGCAAACCAATAGCTTCAACCTGATACAGCGCACCATTGAACAGGCTAAAGCACTAGAAGACTTTGCCGAAAGTTTTGAAGATCTGGACGACTTTTACAACAGCCAGTTCCAGACCTGGCAAGCGCTTACCCAAGCGCTGAACGATCAGTTCAAAGCTAACCGCCCGACACTGGAAAAAAATGAGTCCGCCAAAAATGCGCTGGATGAATTGCAGCGTATCCATGAGTTGGCAGCGCCTTATGACCAACTTCGTCATATCAATCCGTTAATCGAGCAAGTACAAAAAGTGAATGATCAGTTGGTGAGCGAGAAACGCCAGCTCGCCCATGAGCAGATCGACAAGCAAATTGAAAGTGTTAAGTCGGCTCTAACAGAAGTAAGTGCATCAGGTGAATTGCATAATCAGGTCTTGCGACCACTACAACTGTGTAAAAAGCGGATAGATAACACCGACTCCATACCGCAAATTATCTGCGAACAGACTGACGCCAAAAGTTTTGAAGACGATGCTTACGAACAGATTAATCGCCACATCGAATCCCAGCGCAAAAAAGAGCCGGTAAAACCGGTTGATTTAGCCAACGGATATAACCAAAATCCTAAGCAGGAAGACAATAAAAAAATAGCCGAACCCCCAGCGCTTAAAAGGACTGTAACTATCAGCGCCGCAGACATTCTGGCGAGCCTGACAAATACTGCATTTATTGAAACTGAAGCTCAGATTGAACAATACATTAATCAGCTACGTGAT
>JBCKWO010000101.1:0-4912 GCA_038922535.1 Methylobacter sp.
TCGGTGCTTTGTAAGGTGTATTTCATGCCTTATTGTATCTTATAGGGAACAATTAATATACGCTGGTTGATGGTGAAACAACGCGAACGGTGCGCCTCGTTCCTCGGCACACCCTATGGATCTGTCCTATAGACAAATATATTACGTCACATCCTGTCGCTCACCCATGCTTTAATCAGCTTGCCGTTTCATTAGAAGGCAAGCTGATTGGCTGGCGATGAAAAATAGCTTTTTTCAATCCCTGCTCGGCAATTAAAAATCCATTATTCAATTCCAAGGGGAAATCGTCATGTCATATATCTGTTCATGTTGCGGTCACAAGTCACCATCGGCTTCAAGTGGTTCTTGCTCAGCTTCGCCAGCACGCAGCCATGTCTACATGGAAGAAAATAAAGGCGGGTACATTTGTCAATTCTGTGGACATACGTCAGCGTCAGCCGCTGCTGGATCATGTTCGAATAGCCCGCACAACAAGCATGTCTATATTGCCAAAAAAAGCGGCAGATATACCTGCAAATTTTGCGGTCATGAGTCATCATCCGCATCAAGTGGCTCCTGTTCAAAGAGTCCACATAAAAGACACGAATATCTGTAGAAGCCTTAAATATTGGGAAGCTTAATCGCTCCTGTTTGCGTCAATGCGTATTACATTTTTTGTGAGGAAAAACATGCTTAATTCGTGGTCGGACAACCTGCTAGAAGAAACCCGCACAGCATTAGATGGCGGTTTTGTTGGGCGTGATGGTTTTTTACATATGAAAAACATCAATGGCAGCTTTGGGGAAATTATTTTAGAGAATTTATTTGCCAGAAAATTCTTGATACAAGACAAGGAGACTCATGCTGAAAAACTTTACAACACGACTGACGAGTTGATTGATGATGGCTGGGCGATTGATTAGCCCGGTGGGAAGTCCAATCATTCCTATCTGCTTCACAATGTATTTCAATTTTTTGTGAGGAAAACCATGCTGTCCATCAAAGAAAAAGACGCGCTGGATTGGGTTCAGAATCAAAGTTTAAGATAGTGTTTACATGTCATTGTTGGCCGGTTAAATCTCCTTCGGGCAATTGCTCCAGCATCGCCGACTTCACGGACGATGGCACGGACTGAAATATCACTGAATAGTTGCGTTTTTAGTTTACTAGGATAAATAGAATCATGAGTTTTCATCTGCACCCACGTTTGGCACAGGATTGCATAACCCTTGGCCGCTTCGAGTTATGTCGCTTATTAATGATGAATGACAGCCAATACCCCTGGTTTATACTGGTGCCGGAGCGAGCTGACCTTCAGGAAATTTATCAGCTGAGCAAAGCGGAGCGGGGATTACTGGCCGAAGAATCCAGCTATCTTGCCGAAAACTTGGCCGTGCTTTATAAAGCCGACAAGATGAATATTGCCGCGATAGGCAATCTGGTTCCGCAGTTGCATATCCACCATGTTGTCCGCTACCAGACCGATAAAGCTTGGCCAGCGCCGGTCTGGGGAAAGTTTGCCACCGTGCCTTACACGGAACGGCAAATTTCGGATAACGTGGAGCGCATTAAAGATCGCTTGGCGTTGCATCTTAAAAACATCAATTAATCAGCAAAAACTTTTTTGGTTACGCCAAATTAACGGTAAACTTAGGAGTCATTTCCATATATTTTGCACCGACTTCGCCCTCCGACTCCTTTGCCCCTTCATTTGCAACGGCAACCGATAGGAACAGCAGGCTTAATAGCATGACCCATAAACGCGTAACAGACTCCGTGTAACTAGGAAATAGTGGTCGAGTATAAGGGCCAACTCCATAAATTTTAAAACAAATCCAAATAACGCAAGACAATGACAAGTAATCTCCCTATCGGTCCGATAATGCTGGACGTTGCAGGCTTAACGCTGGCGCAAGACGAGCAAGAAAAAATAAACCATCCCAATACCGGTGCGGTCATTCTTTTTTCACGCAATTATCAAAATCCCGAACAAGTCACCGAGCTGATCAGCAGCATCCGTGCGGCACGTAATGGCGACATACTGATCGCCGTCGATCAGGAAGGCGGCAGGGTGCAGCGCTTTCAGCAAGGCTTCACCCGCTTGCCGCCTGCGGCTAGCTATGCAAAATCGCAGGAGCTGGCGCAACCGGCTGGCTGGCTGATGGCCGCAGAATTACTGGCCGTCGGCGTCGATTTTAGCTTTGCGCCGGTATTGGATATTGATTGTGGCGTCAGCGAAATCATCGGCAACCGTTCATTTTCAACCGATGCTGCACTGGCGACACGTCTTTCAAGCTTATTTAGAAAAGGCATGAATGAAGCAGGCATGGCCGCAACCGGTAAGCATTTCCCAGGACACGGCGCAGTCGCCCTGGACTCGCACCTGACCTTGCCGGTGGATGAACGGGATCTGGACAGCATCAGGGCAAAAGACTTAACCCCCTTTAAACAACTGATCGCAGAAGGCTTGGAAGGCATTATGCCAGCGCATGTAGTCTATCCGAACATCGACCCGAATCCGGCCGGTTTTTCGCCGTTCTGGATACAACAGATTCTGCGCAATGAGTTAGGCTTTAACGGCACGGTGTTCAGCGACGACTTGAGCATGGAAGGCGCGGCATCGGTCGGCGACTTCCCGGAACGGGCAAGGCTGGCGCAACTTGCAGGCTGCGATATGATTCTGGTTTGCAATAACCCGGCCGCCGCCGAGCGGGTGCTTGATACCTTGCCGATCACCCAAGACCCCATCAGGGCGCAGCGCCTTAAGCGTATGCAAGGCAAACCGCAGATGAACCGCGAGCAGCTGATGCGTTCCGAAAAATGGCTGCAATTATCAACCCTGATCAACACTACTTATAATTATGCTTGAAGAAATCAACCGCATCCGGGCAACGGCCGATTTGCTACACAGCTACAGGCAAGTTGAAGCCGCTATCGATAAAATGGCTCAGGAAATTAATATCGCACTAGCCGATTGTGACCCACTATTGCTCTGCGTGATGAACGGCGGCATCGTCGTAGCCGGAAAATTAATGACCCGGTTAACCATCCCGTTAACCCTTGATGCGATCAACGCCAGCCGTTATCGTAACCAAACCTCGGGCGGCAGCATTGAATGGGTGATAAAACCAAAAACACCGACCAAAGGGAGGACTGTTCTGCTCGTTGATGACATCCTGGATGAAGGCATTACCCTTGCAGCCATCTCCGATTACTGCAAGGAACAAGGTGCCATAGCCGTTTACTGCGCCGTGTTAGTGGATAAAATCCTCGATCATCAAAAACCCATTGCTGCCGATTTTGTTGGACTGAAAGTGGAGAATCGTTATCTGTTCGGCTACGGCATGGACTACAAAGGCTATTTACGTAACGCACCGGGCATTTACGCCTGCAAGGAAACAACATCATGACTACTCTTGCCATTATCGGCGGCACCGGCCTGACCCAGCTGAGCGACTTAAAAATCATCAGTCGTGAGCAGGTGGATACGCCTTACGGTTCGCCTTCCGCCGAATTTGTAACCGGCGAACTGAACAACACTCGGATTATATTCCTGGCACGACACGGCAACCCGCACAGCATCGCCCCGCATCAAATCAATTACCGCGCCAATATCTGGGGGCTTAAACAACTCGGCGTCGAGCAGATTATCGCCGTTGCCGCAGTGGGTGGTATCACCAGCGAAATGGCGCCTGCGCATATCGCTATCCCCGATCAGATTATTGATTACAGCTATGGTCGCAAGCATACTTTTTTTGAAGATGAGACCGTCACCCACATCGACTTTACCTATCCGTACAGTCAAAAACTACGCTCCCGCTTAATCAGCGCCGCAGCTCAGGCCAACATAAGAATCAGCCCGCTTGGCACCTACGGCTGCACCCAAGGCCCACGCCTGGAAACCGCCGCAGAAATTCAGCGCATGGAAAGGGACGGTTGCGACCTGGTCGGCATGACTGGCATGCCGGAAGCCGCGTTGGCTAAGGAGCTTGGGATGGATTATGCCGCAATTAGCGTAGTCGCCAATTGGGGCGCAGGAAAATCGGAAGGTGAAATAACCATGGCGGAAATCGAGCGGCATCTCCATAAAGGCATGGCGAATACCGCTGAATTATTGAAGGCTTTTGTAGGTTAGGAAAAGGGTCGCATTATGTACCCTAGCTGATTAATGATGGCAGCCGGCACCATGGATATGCCCATGTTTGGCTTCCTCTTTGGTTGCCGGTCTAACGTCCACAACTTCTACGTCAAAGGTTAAGGCTATTCCTGCCATAGAGTGGTTGCCGTCGATGGTAATTTCATCATCCTCGATCTTAACGATGGTAACCTCGCCAGAACCGGAACTGACATCGGCATGAAACATCATGCCGACTTCAATCTCGTCTATGCCTTCAAACATGGCGCGTGGGACGACCTGAATCCTCTCGTCACGCAGCTCACCATAAGCATCTTTGGCATCAATGCGCACCTTAAATTTGTCGCCGACGGCTTTGCCCAGCATCGCATCTTCCAGGCCGGGAATAATGTTCCCCGTGCCGTGCAGATAAACTAAGGCGTCATCACCTATCGAGCTGTCCAGTACTTCGCCAGCATCGTTGGTCAACGTATAGTGAATTGAGACCGCCATCTTGTCAGTTACTTGCATGATAAAACCTTTTTGGTGATTTAAAAGCCGACTATGATAAAGATTTTCGGCGCTTTTGTCTGAAAAAATATTTTAACCCCTCTATAGGAAGTCGGTAATGGGTCGAATAGGTGATTTGTTCTATAACATTCGCTATGACCTGTTATCAAGAAATCACCTGCCCGAATGGTGGCAGCAACCCAATTATGAAGGCTGGGCGTAGTGCAGAGGGAAAACCGCGTTACCGCTGTCAAAATCTGGATTGAGAGACTAAAATATTCATACTGAATTACCGATATAAGGCTTGCG
>JBCKWO010000102.1:0-4878 GCA_038922535.1 Methylobacter sp.
GTTCGGCCAGAATAGGTGTTCAAATTAATCAGAATACGCAACTTGCAGGTCGTACCCTTTAGCTCGCTGACTATCGTGATCACAAAGCCCGATGCAGTCACATTAAATTTTTCAACTTTAACGTCAGGAATATCTAGGGGGATTTGTAATAGCATGGCTCTCTTGCGGGGTTCAGGTAGATCGATACTTTTTTGGCATACAAACTTATCATATACTACATATGGTAGTTACCCCACGAAGACGGGAAAAGCCAAAACTTTAAGCAAAAAATGAGCCGAACGTTATTGATCTACGGGCTGATTGTATTCAATGTTTAAACTCTACGTTATTTTTATTGGGTCTTCTATTTTGCATCTTTAATACCTTTTCTCAGGTATTTTGAAAGATTTTTTTGCTGTTTTTTATGATTAACATCTTTATTGCTATGAATTATGTCTGAAAATTATTCGTTTGATCGTGATTATTCGCTGGACTCCTTAAAAATTCCGCCCAACTCCATCCAGGCCGAGCAATCGGTTTTGGGCGGTTTAATGCTGGATAATCAAACCTGGGATTCGGTATCGGACAAGGTGGTGGAGGGCGATTTTTATCGCCGCGATCACCGGCTTATTTTCAAGACGATAGAACAGTTAGCCGAAAAACAGATTCCTTTTGATGTGATTACCATATCAGAATCACTGGAATTGATAGGCGAGCTGGAAAATTCCGGCGGGCTATCCTATTTAGGAATGCTGGCAAAAGACACGCCCAGCGCCGCGAATATCGTCACTTACGCCAATATCGTCAGGGATAGATCGGTGCTGCGGCAGTTGATTCATGTCGGTACTGAGATTTCAGATTCCGCGTTCAATACCGAAGGCCGCGAGACAGCCGACCTACTTGAAAGTGCCGAACGGCAGGTATTTAAAATTGCCGAACAACGGCAGCGAGGGCAGGGCGGATTTTCGACCATTAAATCGTTGTTGGCTCGCGCCGTCGACAAAATCGAGACACTCTTTGAACAGGAGGGCTCGATCACCGGAGCGGCCACCGGGTTTACTGATTTTGATGAATTGACCTCCGGTCTGCAACCTGCCGATTTGATCATCGTAGCGGGTCGGCCTTCGATGGGTAAAACCACGATTGCGATGAACATGGCCGAGCATATCGCCATCAAAGGCGACAAGCCGGTTGCGGTGTTCAGCATGGAAATGCCGGGAGATTCATTGGCGATGCGGATGATGTCGTCATTGGGCCGTATCGACCAGCACAAAATCAGAACCGGCAAGCTGGGGGATGACGAATGGCCGCGCTTGACCTCGGCCATCAATATGTTGGCGGAAACCAAATTATTCATCGACGATACTGCGGCCTTAACGCCGACCGAAGTGCGCTCAAGGGCTAGGCGTTTGGCGCGTGAGCATGGTCAGCTGGGCTTGATAGTCATCGATTATTTACAGCTGATGCAATCACCCTCCAGTGGTGAAAACCGGGTGCAGCAGATTTCCGATATTTCCAGAGGCCTAAAGGCGTTGGCCAAAGAATTGAACGTCCCGGTGGTGGCCTTATCCCAGCTTAACCGCAACCTTGAACAACGTCCGAACAAACGCCCGATGATGTCCGACTTGCGCGAATCAGGCGCCCTCGAGCAGGACGCCGATTTGATCGTGTTCGTGTACCGGGACGAAGTCTATAACGAGGACAGTCCCGATAAAGGCACCGCCGAGATCATTATCGCCAAACAACGTAATGGCCCGTTGGGAACCGTCAGGCTGTCCTTCCTGGGGCAATATACCCGTTTTGAAAATTTTGCCGGCAACCCCTATAACAGCGGTGATTATGAATGATCCCGGCAGCCGTAGCCGTACTCGACCTGGACGCCGTTCGGCATAACTTATGCAAAGTTCGCAACTGTGCGCCAAATGCCAAAGTTATGGCGGTCATCAAGGCTAATGGTTATGGGCATGGCTTGCTGCGGATGGCCGAAGCCCTGCAAGATGTCGATGCTTTTGCTGTCGCCAGGGTCGATGAGGGCATTCGCTTGCGCAAGGCGGGATTCAAAAACAGGATTGCCGTTTTAGAGGGCTTCACTTTTGCCGAAGAATTAGACGCATTGCTGTATTATCAATTGGACGCCGTGGTGCATTCTTTGGCTCAGCTGGAAATTTTAGAAGACAGCACAAATCCAGAGGCCTGTCGTGAGCGTGGACGAACGGCTTGCGCGATCTGGCTGAAGCTCGATTCCGGCATGAACCGTCTGGGTTTCAAGGCAAAAGAGTTCAATGCTGTCTATCAGCGCTTGAGCCAATGTACTTTGGTAAAACAGCCGATCAATCTGATGACGCATTTTGCCAGTGCCGATGACATCAATGACGATAAAACGCTAAAGCAAATCAACCTATTCAATGAAACGGTTGCCCGTTTATTCGGTGATCGCAGCATGGCTAACTCAGCAGGTATATTGTACTGGGAGCAATCCTTAAGCGATTGGGTGCGCCCCGGCATCATGTTGTACGGCATCTCGCCTTTTCCTGAATCAACGGGGCAACAACTGGGATTAAGGCCGGTTATGGAGCTGCATTCGCGGTTGATTGCAGTCAAGCAAATCGAAGCAGGCGATACCGTCGGCTACGGCGGCAGCTGGACAAGCGAAAAGCCCACAACATTGGGTGTTGTGGCGATAGGTTACGGCGATGGTTATCCGCGTCATGCCAAAGTCGGAACGCCGGTACTGGTTAATGGTCGGCGCGTCCCGCTGATTGGCAGGGTTTCAATGGATATGATTACCGTTGATCTGGATGCTGAGCCTCATGCCAAGCCCGGCGATCCAGTGATCTTGTGGGGCGCTGACCTGCCGGTTGAAGAAATTGCCCAATGGGCGGATACCATTCCTTATACTCTGGTGTGCGGCGTTACCCAGCGAGTGCATCTGGTTGAAAAGCTGCATGAGTCTAATCCAGTTATGTTAAGTAGTGCTTGAACGAAAAAGCCATAGTCCATGAATATCAATGGCTATAGTGGAAATCTTCAAACGAAGATTTTAAAAATTAAGTTAGGATTTTGGACGAAATCACCTGGAATTTGGTTGTAGGTACGGATTTATCCGCACCTACACATTGCAAAACTCATGAGGGTTTTTCTGCTGTATCTCTTATCTGGCAAGGCTCAGAGAATTTTCGTTCAAACACTAAGTAGTATGTCCATAACTGTTTTAACAAAGCCCCTCTTACAACACTAGGCACAGCTTGACGCTGAATAATATAGCCCTTGCATTATAGTGAGCCAGGAATAATTAGCTCAAAAATAAGGACATCTAGGATTTAAATGTGAATTTTGAGTTAAATAGTAACTCACTCTGTGGATTTATCTGGGTTTTCCCAGATTTCAAGCATGATAAGTGAAAAGGCGAGTTAGTCTTTTGAGCGCTGCTAAAGTTATCAGGCAAAGTAGGTGATTAACGGCGACCGGGAAAGAACCGAAGAAAATGACAATGTGGGATAGGAATAGATTGAAGAGCTGATAAAGCGCTGATTAATTTCAATCTGTGCGCATTGCCAATTTAGAGGTGAGTTTGAGTTTTTTGTAGGAGAATCATGATTTAGCTGGAGTAAGCTAGAAGCCGATGCCACCCAGCCGAGGACCGGAAGGCAGGAATAAAAAAGGCCCCGATTCGCTCGGAGCCTTTGGTATTCCTGGTGCCCAGGGGCGGAATCGAACCGTCGACACGAGGATTTTCAGTCCTCTGCTCTACCGACTGAGCTACCTGGGCGGAACTACAAAAGAGCGCCATTAGACTCGATTATGTGTCGACAGTCAATAAATAATGTTTTTAATGGGGCGGATTTTGGCCGGTCGGAGCGTTTTCGTTCCTGAACAGGTTAATAATAAAACCGAAAACTTTTTTCACGCCCACCCATATCCTCGGCAGCAGCCAGATCATCAGCAGGATAAAACCTGCCAGCGCTATTAAAAAAAGCACCGGATGATTGATGCACGCCCAGACGCCGGTTATCACGACGACATCCTCGCTGATTGATGCAATCCAGTTGCTAAAGGGTTCCGGGGAGGTGTTAATCAGCACACGGCTTCCGGCTTTGGTTGCATGCGAACCCGCCGCCAAGCTGCCACCCATGATGGCTGCGGCTAATTCAACGGCGGGATTCAAGTCGCCGACCGCTCCGGCCGCGAGCATGGCCCCTGCCGGAATACGAATAAAAGTGTGTATAGCATCCCAACCGGTATCTACGCCCGGCGTTTTATCGGCAAAAAATTCGATAACATACATAATGCCGGCCGCACTCATGACCATCGGGTTAGCGACTATCTGCAAATCCGGCGGCAAATCGATATTGTCGGTATTGGCGAGATAACCCAGCGTGAACAGTGTGGCGTACAGGTTAATGCCGCTGGCCCACGCCAGCCCCATTGATAATGCCAGGATTGTTGATATTTGATCCAGCGCGTCCATTAAAGCGTCCTTTTTCTGGCTATTTTGCTCGGCGTAGCATATTTTTCTGAACCTCCGCTAAACCGCATCCCGAATACTTATATGACTCTACCCTCATTTTTTCGCACATTTAAATTCAGACCATGTAAAATTAAACGCATGTATTTGGTAATTTTAGGATATTTAAAGTGAGCTTTAGAGGAACAACGATACTTTCTGTACGCCGGGGCGACAAGGTCGTGATCGGCGGTGATGGCCAAGTCACCTTGGGTAACACGGTCATGAAAGGCAATGCCCGCAAGGTGCGCCGCTTATATCACGATAAAGTCATCGCCGGTTTTGCCGGTGCAACGGCGGACGCGTTCACTTTATTCGAACATTTTGAAGGCAAGCTGGAAAAGCATCGCGGTAATTTAACCCGCGCCGCCGTGGAAATGGCTAAGGACTGGCGC
>JBCKWO010000103.1:0-4793 GCA_038922535.1 Methylobacter sp.
ATAAAACCATAAGACGGACAGACTCCTAGCTAAATCAACACTATCTGGTATCATGCGCCCCTTATTTAGCCATTCCCCATAAAGGACAGCCCATGTCAGAATTCAATAATGTAACCATCGTCAAAAAAGCCAATGTTTACTTCGGCGGCAATGTCAGTAGCCGGACTATCCAGTTTGCCGATGGCTCATCCAAGACCCTGGGCTTTATGTTGCCCGGCGAATACACTTTCAACACTGCCGATCCTGAGTTGATGGAAATCATCGATGGCGAGCTGGATGTTTTATTGCCCGGTGCGGAATGGCAAAGCATTAAAGGCGGCGAATCTTTCAATGTGCCTGCCAATGCGGCCTTCACGATGAAAGTTAAAACCCCCAGCGATTATTGCTGTTCATTCCTCAAATAACGATGGAAAAAGTCGCCATCTTTGCCGATGTGCAGAATATCTATTACACCACTCGGCAAAGTTACCAGCGGCATTTTAACTACGCTGAGTTCTGGGCGCAGGTGACCGCAGGCAGGGAAGTGGTCGCGGCGTTTGCTTATGCGATTGACAAAGGCGACAGCAAACAGCAAGGATTTCAGCAAATACTTAGAAATATCGGTTTTGAAGTCAAGTTGAAACCCTACATCCAGCGTAGCGACGGTTCCGCAAAAGGCGATTGGGACGTGGGTATTACGCTGGATGCAATCGATTATGCGGCCAAGGTCGATACGATCATTTTGTTGTCTGGCGACGGCGACTTCGACCTGTTGTTGGCAAAGGCTCGAAGCGCTTACGGCGTAACGACCGAAGTCTACGGCGTACCCGCGCTGACCGCGCCGTCGCTGATTAATTCCGCCAGTCGTTTCATAGCGATTGACGATAAGCTACTGCTGTAGATTATAGTGTTATAGATGTAGGGCGCGCACGGCACGCCCTACGCTTGCAGGACAAAATTTATTTGGATAGCTATACCAATCAAGTCCATATCATCGGCAGGTTATTTTTCTAACTGCCGAATAATCACAAATCTGTTAGAATAAGCCATTATTTTTCAAAGCTGTGAAAAAATCGCTCAATGGCGCTTAAGTCAACCATCTATAAAGCCGACTGTCAGATTTCAGACATGGACAGAGGCTATTATCAATCCCATAACCTGACCATTGCCCTGCATCCTTCGGAAACCGAAGAGCGCATGATGGCGCGTCTGCTGGCTTTTGTGATGAATGCCCATGAATACCTGCAATTCACTAAAGGCCTGAGTACGGACGATGAACCCGAGCTCTGGCAAAAAAGTCTGACCGACGATATTGAACTGTGGATCGAGGTAGGCATGCCCGATGAAAAGCGCATCCGCAAAGCCTCTAATCGTGCCGATAAAGTCATCCTCTATACTTACGGCGGACGCAATAATGTTTGGTGGAGCCAGATTCAAGCCAAGCTGGAACGCTTTAAAAATCTGACAGTCGTTAACCTGCCCAAAGAAGCCACCGATCAACTCACGCCGATGGTAAAACGTACCATGCAATTACAAATTAGCATCCAGGACGGGCAGATTTGGGTGAGTGATGATCAAAACACGGCCAATATAGTGCCTGAGGTCTGGCTTATTTAACTTCGTGTCTTCGTGGTGAATTAATCCTTCAACCAAACAATCTTTTTACCCTTACTCTTCGGAACAAAACCTTGATTTCTACAGCAAACATCACCATGCAGTTCGGGGCTAAACCCCTGTTTGAAAATGTCTCAGTCAAATTCGGCGACGGCAACCGTTACGGCCTGATCGGCGCGAACGGCTGCGGAAAATCGACCTTCATGAAAATATTGAGCGGCGACTTGGAGCCCTCGGCGGGCAACGTCAGCATCAGCCCCAATGAGCGTCTGGGTAATTTGCGCCAGGATCAATTCGCCTACGAAGACTATCGTGTACTGGATGTGGTGTTGATGGGGCACGCCGAGATGTGGGCTGCGATGTCCGAGCGCGACGCGATCTACGCCAACTTGGAGGCTTCCGAGGACGACTACATGCACGCCGCCGAGCTGGAAGCGGTGTTCGCCGAATACAACGGCTATACCGCCGAATCCAGGGCTAGTGAGCTGCTGCTGGGGCTGGATATTCCGTTGGAACAACATGGCGGCCTGATGAGCGCCGTAGCGCCGGGCTGGAAACTGCGGGTATTATTGGCACAGGCGTTGTTTTCGAATCCCGACATCATGTTGCTTGATGAGCCGACCAATAACCTGGACATCAACACCATCCGCTGGCTTGAAGACATCCTGAACCAGCGTGATTGCACGATGGTTATCATCTCGCATGACCGTCACTTTTTAAACAGTATTTGCACGCACATGGCCGACATGGATTACGGCGAACTGCGCGTTTATCCCGGCAACTATGACGACTATATGGTCGCGGTAACCGAGGTGCGTGATCGACTGCTATCCGGAAACGCCAAGAAAAAAATTCAGATAGCCGAACTGCAAACCTTCGTCCGGCGCTTCTCAGCGAATGCATCCAAGGCCAAGCAGGCTACCTCGCGCGCTAAACAATTGGATAAAATCAAGCTGGATGAAGTCAAACCCTCTAGCCGGGTTAATCCATTCCTCCGCTTTGACCAGACTAAAAAGTTGCACCGCTTGGCGTTGGAAGTCGAAGGCTTGAGCAAAGGCTTCGGCGAGCAACCGTTATTCAAAAAATTGAACCTGATGATTCCGGTTGGCGAGCGCGTTGCGGTGATCGGCCCTAACGGCATTGGCAAATCGACCCTGATGCGCACGTTGATCGGCGAGTTAACGCCGGATACCGGCATCGTTAAATGGTCGGAGAACTCCGAGGTGGGCTACTATGCCCAGGATCATACTGAGGACTTTTCTGAAGACCTGACCCTGATCGAATGGATGGGGCAATGGCGTAAGGAATCGGACGATGACCAGGCCATACGCGGCACTTTAGGGCGGTTATTGTTCAGCGCGGACGACATCAACAAGTCGGTTAAAGTCATTTCTGGCGGGGAACAAGGCCGCATGATCTTCGGCAAGCTGATCCTGCAAAAGAACAATATTTTGGTGTTAGATGAACCAACCAACCATTTGGATATGGAATCGATAGAGTCGTTAAATACTGCGCTGGAAAATTATCCCGGCACCTTGATATTTGTCAGTCATGACCGGGAGTTTGTGTCGTCGCTGGCGACGCGGATTATCGAACTGACCCCTAACGGGATTGTCGATTTCAATGGCAATTATGAGGATTATTTAAGCAGTCAGGCGTAAGGTAACTCGCAATAAATTATACCCATAACCTATCGTCCCCAGGCTGGAGCGAGGGGACGATGCAGAGTGGGGGGTTACGAGTTACCTAAAGTAGGAGCGAAATCTGTCCATGCAGTCGTGCCGGATCGTCCCTACGGCATCAATTTATTCCCCATTAAATCAGCAACGGCTCTATCGGCCACGCCGACGACCTTGATGTTGTTCCGCACGGTAGCGACATAATCTTCATGCAGATGACCATGAAAAATGTTTTTCACCTCCATCGCGGCGGCCAGTTCACCAATCGCATCAAAGCCGTGACGATGAGACCCCGGCGCTTCGTGTGACACCAAAATATCCGCTTTCAGCGTCTTTAACGCCTCAAACTCATCATGCCAAATCGCGCACTTATATTTTAAGGACATGGCCGTATGCCTGATATTAGCAGGCTGATTATCCAGATAATGCTGTTTGCCCCGCCATTTAGGCGGCTGCGGCGGATACCAAACCCGACCCAGAAAAATACCGCCTAAACCGGCTATTCTCAGCCCCGCTATTTCCGTGACTTTCAAGTGCAAACCATTTTCGGACAGAGCGGAATGAAACAGGTGCTTATGTTTGCTAGGCGTTTCAAAATCGTGATTCCCCGCAATCCACCAGATTTGGGTTAAACCGACAATTTCCTGCAAACAAACTTCCAAGGGCATTTCTAGATCATAATCGCCCAACAACACGACGGCTTCCGGCTTGTATTCATGCACTGCCGCAATCAGCGACTTGAAATCGCCATGCGGATCGCCTGCAAATAAAATCTTGTGATTGGGGTTCAAATTGTTACTCCTGTTAACTGGAACCTGAACCTGATGATGGAAATGGCAACGTTTTATTGGCGTTACCCGGCGCGGGTTTAAAATTACCCCGATTATAGACAAAAGTCGCCTTGATTAATATCGGCATATCACCGACTTCGCCAATCGTGATAACGGGCGATGCATCGCAACAAAGGTTTCGATGCCTATTTACGTCTTCCAGATGCCGACGGCATAATTATTGACCTCGGGTTGTGTCGGATAAATGTGGATAGAAGCTAACAAATTTCCTTCCCCTTGTCCCCAAGCGCCAGCCTAGGAACAAGGGGGATTTATATATTTTTTATGTGCGGATAAAAATAGAGTTCAATCAGCTAGGCGTTTGCCGATACGGTTGTAGGCACGTTTGAGTTCGTCACCGACTATTTTAGCCTTGGCTATAAACTCTTCGGATGTCTCGACCGAATCATCCGCTATTTCAGCGGCTTTGATTTTTAAACGATGCCATTGTTTTTCCACTTCTTCAAATTCTTCTTTGGCCTCCATCGAAGCCAGATGCAGTTTTAAATTAATTTCATCGCGTTCTATTTGCAACTTATCTAATAAATTCTCAAAATCTTTTTTTACTGACATGACTCACCTCAGTTTTATCGTTCATTGACTCACTTAAAAAAGCAGTTGATGTGTAATTATCCAGACTCTTGTGGTTTTTTGTCCGTAGGAGCGCTCGAGGGCTGAATATTTACGTTGA
>JBCKWO010000104.1:0-4686 GCA_038922535.1 Methylobacter sp.
AGCGGCAAATCCCCCGACGACTTACTGCGTGACATCGTTATTAACACCATCAAAAGCCGTATGCTTCAGCCCACCTTGACTAAAAATTCTCAGGAATCGATTAACCCGTCAAACTGGGATACGTTTTTCGACAAAGTAAATCAATTAACTAAACAAAGAAAAGCACAAGCGACTACCGATCAAACGATGACCGATCCTACATCACCACGCGATGAAATCTATGCCGACCGTTTGTATTGATACCAATATCTGGCTTTATGCCTTCGCTTTAGAACAAGCCAATGACGGTAACAAAAAGGCCCGTGCTCAGGCAGCCATTAAATCCGCTGGGCAAATTACCCTTACGCCGCAAATTATCAACGAGCTGGGGTTCAATCTAATCCGCAAACACGGCTGGACCAACAACGATCTACAAACCGTGATCGAGGATTTGCTTAAACAATGTACGCTACACATCCCTTCTTCGTTCTGGCATCTCCACGCCCTGCAATTACGTAAGGATTACCAGTTGTCATACTGGGATAGCTTAATCGTTGCCGCCGCCTTGGAAGCCGGTTGCCAAACCCTGCTATCCGAAGACATGCAACACCAACAGAACCTCAGCGGCTTGACCGTCGTGAACCCGTTTGCCTAGGCCACCCCCATGAACACCAACAACATCAAAAAATACGCCCCCCAAGCACGCAGGGAATTCATTGAAGCGGTCAGCAAACGGCTCAATCAGTTCGGGATTTACACAGACAGCAAAGGCAAATCGCTAACCATCAGCGAGCCGAGCTTTTCCGGATCGGTGATGCAGATTGATAGCAACAGCTTCGATGCCGGATTGTTATCAGCCCGCAAGCGCCTGGTGATTCGCGCCGAACAGCTGGGCTTTGACCCGTTAGTTGAGCAGGTGGCTTATACCTGGTTTAACCGACTTTGTGCCATTCGGTTTATGGAATTAAAGTCAGATTACCTTGAACATGGCCTACGCGTACTGTCGCATCCAGAAAAAGCTAAAAGCTTTGAAATACTCGACCATGCCCAAGATGTAGCTGAACAATTGGGTTTGGATCGTGAGCACATCGTTGAACTGAAGCTGGCGGGTAACAAGGATGAAGAACTCTATCGTCACTTGCTGCTCGGTCAGTGTCATCAACTGCATAAAGCCATGCCGTTCTTGTTTGAAGCCTTGGACGATGAAACCGAACTGTTGCTGCCCGACAACCTGACCCGCACCGACTCCATTCTGCGCGGTCTGGTCGATAGCATTCCCGAAGCAGACTGGCAAGCCGTCGAGATTATCGGCTGGCTATATCAGTTTTATATTTCAGAAAAGAAAGATCAGGTAATCGGCAAGGTGGTCAAAAGCGAGGATATTCCCGCCGCCACTCAGTTGTTTACGCCGAACTGGATTGTCAAATATCTGGTGCAGAACTCAATCGGTCGGCAGTGGCTGATGACTTATCCTGATTCTAGCCTGAAAGGTCTGATGGCCTATTACATTGAACCCGCCGAACAAGACGCCACTGTAGGAGCGGCTTTAGCCGCGATCACACCCTCAAGTATCGAACCCGAATCCATTAAAGTGCTCGACCCGGCCTGCGGTTCAGGCCATATCCTGGTTGAGGCTTATAACTTACTCAAAGCCATTTACGAAGAGCGTGGCTATCGTAGCCGGGACATCCCCAAGCTGATTCTTGAAAACAACCTGTTTGGTTTGGATATTGACGACCGTGCCGCGCAGTTGGCGGGGTTTGCGTTAATGATGAAGGCCAGAGAAGATGACCGGCGGATTTTTGCGCGTGACATCAAACTCAATGTTTTTGCCATTCAATCCACGCAAGGTTTAAATTTACCGGAACTGTGGCGCAAGCTGGGTTTAAACAAAGACACCCAGCGCGGCATGACCGATTCCATTTTTGATGATGCCCAGACCCCGCTGAGCGATGCCTTGGATAACGTCGAATTTAACACCTTGCAGAGTGTTTTAGTCCTGTTTGAACAAGCCAAAACTTTTGGTTCGTTAATTCAGGTGCCCACTGACAAAGCCGAATTTTTACATGACTTAAAAAACCAATTACAAGCCTTGGTCGAACAAGGCGACAGCTATCAAAAACCGGCGGCAGCGGCACTATTGCCGTTTGTGCAACAGGCTTGGCTATTGGCGCAGCGTTATGATGTGGTGGTAGCTAATCCGCCGTATATGGGCGGTAAATATCAAACTCCAGCCGTTAAACAGTTCTTGAAAGAACATTTTAACGGTTATGAAAAAGATGTATTTTCAGCGTTTATTGTTCGTAATTTGCAATTGGCAAAATCACAAGGTCAACTGGGCTTTATGACACCATTTGTTTGGATGTTTATTTCCAGTTATGAAAAATTGCGTAAAAAACTGATTGATGAAGCAACACTTACGACACTTATTCAGCTTGAATACTCTGGCTTTGATGGAGCTACCGTTCCAATTTGTACTTTTACTTTATCAGCTAATCACATAAAAGATTATGTGGGCAGTTACATCAAATTATCTGACTTTAAAGGTCATCAAAACCAAGCACCGAAAACATTAGAAGCTATACAAAATAAAAGTTGTGGATGGTTCTACACAGCACAACCGGATGATTTCAAGAAAATTCCAGGTAGTCCGATTGCGTATTGGGTGAGTGATAAAGTCAAGGCAGCTTTTGAAAGTCCTGAAAAATTTGAAGATGCCTTCAGCATTAAGGCAGGTATTTGCACCGGAAAAAATGCACACTTTATTTTCTTATGGCATGAGGTTGACTCGACACTAATCAAATCGGACTTACATACAGCGTATAAATACACTCCCCACAACAAAGGTGGGGATTTTAAAAAGTGGGCTGGTAACTTCGATTGGGTTTTAAAGTATTCGCCAATTCACCTTGATGAAATGGCGAGAAATGATGGATTTAGGCATGACGGAAAAAAATACTATTTCTTACCTCATGTGGGCTGGTCAAAAATAACGTCATCCTTGTCTAGCTTTAGGGTTTATCCAGATGGATATACCTTCGACTCTGCTGGACTTGGATTATTTTCCAAAAATGAAAAATCAGATAGAAAGCTGGCAATTGGGTTTCTAAACTCAAAAGTTGCCGCCTTTATTCTCAATCTACTAAATCCAACATTAAATTTAACGCCTGAAATTGTTAAGCGTATGCCTTATGTGACCCCAGTCAATTTTGATGGGGAGCTAATAGACGATTTATGTGAAATAGCTCTTTCCGATTGGAATGATTTTGAAACATCTAGACATTTTTCAAATAACCCACTCATCAAATGCGTAGGTTGGGTTAGCGATAGCGTAACCCAACAAACCGGAACAACCGATGTTGGGTTACGCGATAAAGCCGCTAACCCAACCTACGAGCCTGCCCCCTCGCCCCTCACCCCTAATCCCTTAACCCTTGAACAATGCTTCAACCAATGGCAAACGCAAAACCGCGCAGCCATCGCCGAGATGCAACGCTTGGAAGAAGAAAACAACCGCCTGTTCATCGAAGCCTACGGCCTGCAAGACGAACTCTCCCCCGAAGTCCCCGAAGCGCAAATCACCCTGACCCGCGCCGACCGCGAAAAAGATTGTCAACGGCTGATTTCCTACGCCATCGGCTGCATGATGGGGCGCTATCGTCTCGATAAGCCGGGGTTGATTTATGCCCATGCGGGGAATGTCGATTTTGAAGCTATTTACAACGGTGTGGGGGCGGATTTATCCGCCCATGGGCGAATGAATTCGCCCCCACATTTTGCGCCAGACGACGACGGCATTATTCCGCTGACCGATCAACCTTGGTTTAAAGACGATGCGACGCACCGGTTTCGGGAGTTTATGAGAGTCGTTTTTGATGAGGGATTGGCCGGTAGACCTCTCACCCCTAACCCCTCATCCCTAACCGCTAATTTAGACTTTGTTGCCGAAAGCCTGTGTCTAACCACCCTAAAGCCGAAGAAATCGGAAAGAAATGTTGAGACGATTCGCCGCTACCTGTCGACGCAATTCTATAAAGACCACCTGAAAACCTACAAAAAGCGGCCTATCTATTGGCTGTTCAGCTCTGGCAAGCACAAGGCGTTTGAATGTCTGGTGTATTTGCATCGCTATAACGAAAGCACGCTGTCGCGAATGCGTACCGGCTATGTCACGCCCTTACTCGGTAAATATGCCGCCTTTGCCGACCAGTTGAACCGGCAAATTGAAGATGCCACCCCCAGCGAAGCCATGCTGTTAAAGAAAGAACTGCTGGCACTGGAGAAAAAACGCGCCGAACTGAGCCAGTTTGATGACAAGCTTAAACACTACGCCGATATGCGTATCAAGCTGGATCTGGATGATGGCGTAAAGGTCAACTACGGCAAGTTTGGTGATTTATTGGCCGAGGTTAAGGCGATTACTGGGGGCACAGGAGAGTAAGCATGATTAAATCGATTTGGATTGATAACTTTAAATCGCTGGTTGATTTTAAACTGGATTTTGCCAAGTTCAATTGTTTGGTGGGACTTAATGGTTCTGGTAAATCGACTGTTTTACAGGCATTGGATTTTATTTCCCAGCAGATGCTAGGAGAGCTTGATGATTGGCTTAAAAGGCGTCATTGGGAAAATAATGACCTTAATTCAAAGCTAACTAAAAAAAGCAATATTGATTTTAAAGTGGTGTTGCAAGATATAACATGGGGC
>JBCKWO010000105.1:0-4682 GCA_038922535.1 Methylobacter sp.
CGATCAGTAAAAGGTTTGTCCGGCGTTCGGTGTCAATCCGGCTTTCACGAGTCAAATCCAAGCCATAACGTGTACTTTTGGTGTCCAGGAAACCTTCTTCGATTTGCATCCGAGCCCGGTAATAGTTCACGACACGAACCGGTGTGTAGGCCGCCAGCGACGACGACACAACCAGCAGCCAAGGCTCTTTTTCGCGTTTGGCCTGTTGATGGCTTTGCTTGGATTTGGCAGGTAGCTTCTTAAGCGTCAGGTGTTTGCGGCCTTTGACGGGGCGGTAATAAGCCACCAGCTGTCCTGACAAGGGGTTACTGCGCACCCACTGCGCCGGGCCAAGCAGCTTGGCTTTGCGGGTGGCCTTGGCATACAGCGACTTTGCCGGTTGCCAATCATCAGGCTGGTCATCAAGGGCGACGAAATCCTGGTTACGAATCCGGCCCAGCCAATGCCAGTCCAAGCGTTCCACCTCGCGAAAGAACGGGGTTCGAAACCCGGAGTCGGCGACTACAATAGGCCTGACGTGTGGCGGGAACAGTTGTTTCAAACGGGCCAAGAATTGATGTTGTACACGGCGGTTCCCCAGTTTACTACCCGGATGGACTTCCTCATATAAGGTGATGCTGCGACCGCCCACTGGGAGGGCGGCTCTCAGGAGCTGCTGGCTTTGATCGTCAGTCAGCGGCGACCAGTCAACAATAACCAGAGGCAACGGAAGGGACTTCAACAAAAACTGGGTCATGGCGCCGTATAGCGGCACACGGTCGGATGCGAGGTGACGGTTTCCGACTAAACGATCCAAGCGTTTGATTTTATGTTTAATCAACGCCGGCCCGGAAACAGCCCTGCCCAATGTTGTGATTGACACGGACACACCGGTTAAACCTGCGCCGACCGCAGCCATTAATGCTTTGAGCCGGGTGGCATGAATATCGGGCAGGGATTGTTTTAACAGTGCGTGTAATGAGTTGATGATCGACATAAAGCTCTCCCGCTGATGCATTTTTGGGGAAGGAAATTTTAATAATAGCGCCACTTTGGCTTTATGTTAATCAAAACATATAAATAGTGCGTTGTTTTATATGTGTATTTTGTGGGGATACCTCAGGGGCAGACCCCTTTTAATTTAGGCATATTTGCACGATCTCCTTCTTTCCCCCTCCCCCCTTCGCATAATGGCTGTTATGTTAAATCGCTTTGAGGTTAACTATTGATTGTTAAGTGGCTATGCTAAAATCATAACCAATGAATGAATATTAGTTCCGGAGGAAACGATGACAGATGATGAATTAAAAGCGTTGGTTGCGAGTCTTGCTGTTGCACAAAAGGTAACAGATGAACAAATGCAGCTCAATGCTATTGCACAAAAAGCAACCGAGGAACAAATGAAGCGCACCGATGAAAAGCTTGAGCGTATTGGCATTAATCTAGGCAGTATGAAGCGAAACCAAGGTGATGTAGCCGAGGAGTTTTTCTTTAACAGCTTGATAAAAGACAACCATCTGGGCGCTATCCATTTTGACGATATAGTAAAAAACATGGAAAAGCATCGAGGTCAAATTCAGGCAGAATATGATTTGGTGTTGACTAATGGCGATGCCATTGGCATTGTAGAAGTCAAATACAACGCCCATGAAAATGATCTGGATAAACTAGACCGCAAGATGAAATTCTTTAAACAACTATTTCCAATTTACAAAAACTACAAACAATATGGAGCCATTGCCTCATTTCACATTAATGATGACGCTAAACAAGAAGCCTTAAGACGCGGTTATTTTGTATTGCAACGAAGTGGTGATTTGATTCATACCGAAAGCAGTGACCATTTGACGGTGTTGTAGAATAGGCGGTCAGCTCTCACATTCCAACATTTCTCCAAGCCGATAGACTTCAGTTGTTTATTGGGACTGTTCCACACACCTCAAGCCTAGTCTGTCGAAAAATGGGCTTTTTGTTGAATTTTAACTGTTTATTTTTTGGCTTATAGAAAGCCGAATAAGCAATTGAATTTCAGTCAAATATTCTGTCAGATTACTATCCAAAAAAACGGGGATGCCTTTATCCTTCAAAGGGTTAAATTTCGACAACCTAGGTCAGGCCCCTTTACATTGGGCAACGGTTGGCGGGAATTCATGATGGTCAGCATGAGCTGAAACGCCGAGTGTGATATTCGGTGCTGGGTCGGTAAAACAACTTCCACTTGCTTGTTTCGGATGATATTTTTTGGATGCTGAGGATTTTACGGGTAAAATAGTTCGGAATAGGTTCGGTTTGTAAGATACGGCGATGAGCGAAGCGGAAAATCACTTCGGATTCTTCAGCTTACAAATCATAATTTCTGGTGTAACCGTTACTGTTAATCATTAGGTCGGCGGTTCGAGCCCGTCCGGGGGAGCCAGATAAAACAAAGCCTTACATGAAAATGTAGGGCTTTTTTTATGCCTTATAAAAAACCGTAGTGCCTTTTTTAGTACTTGAAATTTTCCGGGTCAGTGCCGGAAGTTTCAAGTGACATTTAGAGAATACTAAAGTAATTTTAGTCACAACGATTGCCAATAAATCAGGTATTGAAGTCAAAAAGTATCGATTTATTTTCCAATTAATCGAGCAAAAAACAGGATAATTTATGAAAACTCGCGCAGCAGTTGCATGGAAAGCTAACTCCCCTCTTGTAATAGAAGAAATTGATTTGCAAGGCCCTCAACAAGGTGAAGTTCTAATCAGAATGGTTGCGACAGGTGTATGCCATACTGATATGTTCACGCTTTCTGGTGATGATCCTGAGGGTATTTTTCCGACCGTGCTGGGTCATGAAGGGGGTGGTATTGTTGAAGAGATTGGCGCAGGGGTGACGACTTTAAAGGTTGGCGATCACGTTATTCCACTTTATACCCCTGAGTGTGGCAAGTGCAAATTCTGTCTATCGGGTAAAACCAATTTATGTCAGGCGATTAGAGCGACTCAAGGCAAAGGTCTTATGCCTGACGGAACGACTCGATTTTCTAAAAATGGACAGCCTATTTTTCATTATATGGGGACTTCTACATTTTCTGAATATACCGTGGTTCCAGAAATCGCCCTCGCTAAAATCAATAAAGCAGCACCCTTAGATAAGGTATGTCTTTTAGGCTGCGGCATTACTACAGGTATTGGTGCGGTATTAAATACAGCAAAAGTAGAGCCAGGGGCAACAGTTGCTATTTTTGGGCTAGGTGGCATTGGGCTATCTTGTGTGCAAGGTGCTGTTATGGCAAAAGCGGGTCGTATCATTGTTGTCGATATTAACGAGGACAAATTTGAAATGGCTAAAATGCTGGGTGCTACCGATTTTATCAATCCAAAGAAATACGACGCACCTATTCAGGATGTTATTGTTGATTTAACTGACGGCGGTGTTGATTATTCTTTTGAATGTATTGGTAACGTTAATTTAATGAGACAAGCACTAGAATGCTGCCATAAAGGCTGGGGTGAATCTATCATTATTGGTGTTGCGGGTGCAGGGCAAGAAATTTCAACCCGACCCTTTCAATTAGTGACGGGACGTGTTTGGAAGGGTTCGGCATTTGGTGGTGTAAAAGGTAGAACTGAATTACCAGGCTACGTTGAACGATATATGGCGGGGGAAATAAAAATTGATGAAATGATTACCTTCACCATGCCGCTTGAAGAAATCAATACCGCATTTGATTATATGCATGATGGTAAAAGCATACGATCTGTCATCATATTTTAGGACTTATACATAATGAGCAACGTTAATATTGAACTAATAAAAAAAGCAAAGTGTTTTGGCGGCAGGGTTGAATACTATACTCACCCATCAACATCAACCAAAACAGCGATGACTTTTTCAATTTTCATTCCTGAAAATGCAGCTTTAAAAGCTAAAAAACCCGCCATGATCTGGCTTTCTGGTCTGACCTGTACGGAAGAAAATTTTATTACTAAAGCAGGTGTTTTTGCTTGGGCTAGCAACCAGGGTATTACGGTAATATGCCCGGATACCTCGCCTCGAGGTACAGACTTCCCTGAAGAGCATGATAATTATGATTTTGGTTCTGGCGCTGGCTTTTATGTTAATGCGACCGAAAAACCTTGGTCAGAAAATTACCGTATGTATGACTATGTGGTCAATGAAATTACTGAAATTTTATTCTCAAATTTCTCAATCGCTAAGGATTGCTTAGCCATTTCTGGTCATTCTATGGGCGGACACGGCGCTTTAATCATGGCCTTAAAAAATAGAGAGCTATTTCAGTCAGTTTCAGCATTCTCACCTATTGTTAACCCCATAAACTGTCCTTGGGGAGAGAAAGCTTTTTCTGGTTACTTAGGAAAAAACAAAGCAGATTGGACGCAGTACGACAGCCTTGAACTGCTTGAAAAAGCCGAGACTATCCCACCCATGTTGATAGACCAAGGTTTAGCCGATAATTTTCTAGCAGAACAGCTAAAAACTGAGGTTTTTATTCAAAAAATTCAGGACAAGTGTTTTACCGATAACTGTACTATCCGAATGCAAGGAGGCTATGATCACAGCTATTTCTTCATTTCAACCTTCATTAAGGATCATATCGACTTTCATGCTGCCTATATTTGTCGTGATTAATCTTTAAAGGTATTGCCAGGTGTCTGCCGGAAACACCGATTCTCGCTATCGCTTGAACCGGCTTATTCCGGCC
>JBCKWO010000106.1:0-4660 GCA_038922535.1 Methylobacter sp.
ACGTTGAACATCAATTTATTACGGGCTTCTATGACTTCGGCGGCGTATTGGTCCTCCACTTTCGAGGTGCGCCGCCATTCCCAAAATTTGCCAAAATCAATCAGGGTTTGATTGAGCGAGACGATGTAGCGGGTACCGGGAAAATTAGTGGTTGTTTCTCGATTATTTCCACTAACGGTTTGTCTGTTTTCCGACCAGTTTCCGCTGGCGGTGACTTGCGGCAACAGTTGACCTAGAGCCTGGCCTTTTTGCGCGGCAACGATCCCGAGTTTTTCTTCGGCCATTTTAAGCTGCGGATCGGCTTGCAACGCTTGCTGGTATATGCTGACCAGATCTTCGGCAACAGCCGGTTGGGCTGCCAAAATGAGCAGTGCAAGCCAATACCTGAATGTATTCATAAGTCAGTCTTCTATAAATGCGCGAGCAATCGCATTAGTAGCGGGTTGAGCCAAGTATTCAAAAAGCGTTCTTTCACCGGTATTGATCAAGACTTCTGCCGGCATTCCGGGCAACAATTGCAAGTCGCCAAGTTCTTTACGACTTTCCGGAGTGAGCTCGATCCGGGCTTGATAATAGGAGGCTCCGGATTTTTCCTCAATGAGGTGGTCGGCGGATATATGAATAACCTTGCCGGTCATTTTGGGGGTTTTGGACTGCTTGAAGGCACTAAAGCGGACTTCAGCCTCCAATCCAACCCTAACCCGGTCAATATCCATGGGCGACACTTGGGCTTCAATAATTAACTCAGCATTCTGGGGAACAATATCAAGAATAGGGTGTCCTGGGGGAATGACCGTGTTTTCGTTATGCACAGTCATCCCTATTACCATGCCGCTGGCGGGAGCTTTGATCACGGTACGGTTAAGTTTGTCCTGACTGGCTGCCAAGCGTTCTACCGCATCGTTAAGTCCGGCTTGGGCTTCGCTCAGCTTAGCAGCGACTTCTTCCTGAAATTGTTTTTGTACTTGTAAAATTTGCAGACGGGTTTCGCTAATCAGCATTTGGTTTGTAGCTGCTTCGGCGCTAAGTTGAGCTATTTCTCCGCTTTGTAAGGCATGGCTGCGTTCCATTTCGCGCAAACGCTGCCTGTCAACAAAGCCTTCGGCCAGCAGTTCTTTCAGATCGTGAATTTCTTCGGCATAGGAGAGAGTCAGTTGAGTTTTGCTGCCTATCTCAGCTTGCAAGCCTTTTATTTTACTGAAAATTTGGCTGATACGCTGATTCAGTACTGCAATTTCACCATTATAAGCATTGACTCTGGACTTAAAAACATTGTTTTCAGCCTGTTTGGCTTCTGTAGTTCTAGGGTCTGAGGCATCGTCGAGCAAGCTGGGGTAGCTAATTTCTTTAAGTTGATCGCGTTCGGCAATCAATCGTGCCACCTGAGCGCCAAGGGTGATGTTTTGGGCGCGTGCTATTCCTAATTGGGCTTTGATCTGTGTATCGTCCAGAATCAGCAAGGTTTGGCCTTCTTCTACTAAGTCGCCGTCTTTAACCCGTATTTTGGCAACAATGCCGCCATCAAGATGTTGTACTGTCTTTCTGTAGGATTTTACCACCACTGTACCGGGTGCCAGAGCCGAACTGTCTATAGGAGCCCAATACGCCCAAACGCCGAACACCCCAAAGGTTACAAAGACAATTGCTGCGCCGATATTACGAATACTTCGATCATTAGTAAGCAAGGGATTGGCTGGGGGTTTCGGTACGGATTTTTCAGTCATGTGTCTTTAATACTATGAGGGTTGCGAGACGGCCTTGGCCGGTTGTTGCTGCTTCTTTAGGTGTTCGATGACTTGATCTCTCGGTCCGTAAACGGCTAGTACGCCTTCGTTAAGGATCAGTAGTTTATCGACTTTTGACAGTACGCTATTGCGGTGGGTGATGATGAGGACGGTGGATTGTTTTTGTTTGAGTTGCAGCAGCGCCCGCTCCAGGGCTGCTTCGCCTTGTTCGTCAAGATTGGAGTTGGGCTCGTCCAACACCACCAGCACCGGATTGCCATAGAGCGCTCTAGCCAAGCCAATGCGTTGCCGTTGCCCGGCCGACAAGTTGCCGCCGCTGGCACCGATAAAGGTATCGTAACCTTCGGGAAGCCGTAAGATGAGTTCATGCACATCGGCCATTTTCGCGGCTGCTACGACTTGTTCCGGATCTATATCGCCAAAACGAGCGATATTTTCGCTAATAGAGCCGTCAAACAGTTCAATGTCTTGCGGCAAATAACCGATGAAGCCGCCGAGGTGCTCACGATCCCAGTTGAAAATTTCGGCGCCATCCAGGCGTATGGAACCATTGGCGGTAGGCCATATGCCTAGCACAGCTCGAGCCAAGGTGGACTTTCCCGCACCGCTGGGGCCAAGGACACCGACAATATCCCCTTTTTCAATCACTAGGTTGATGCCTTTAAGTACCGGAACTTTGCAGCCCGGAGGTACGACGACTGCATTTTCCAATTGAAGGCGACCCTGAGGATCTGGGAGCAGCATGTGTTCTTTATCGGCCGGAATCTGCAGTAGCAGTTCGTTAAGTCGTTGGTATTGGCCGCGAGCGTTGGCAAGCCCTTTCCATGAGCCGATAATAAGGTCAATTGGAGCTAGCGCCCTGCCCATCAGGAGGGAGCCTCCTATCATTAGCCCCCCCCGTGATTTCATGCTCGATCACCAAATAGGCTCCCAAAGCTAAAATCAGCGATTGTGACGACATGCGAATGACTTTGGATAGCGCCGTTAAAAGGCCGGCACGGGAACTGGCAACCTCCTGTAGATCCAAGACCTTGACTGCGCCAACCATCCAACGCTCCCTGACTTTGCCTAACATGCCCATTGACTCAATAACTTCGGCGTTTCTGAGGCTTTTACCCAGGGCGACTCGCGTCGCCATAGAGACATCATTGGCTTCGTTGAGTATTTTGGTGGTAGATTTTTCAGTGGCTGCGGCGACAATGCACAATAAAATGCCGGTAAATACAGAAAACCAACCGTACCATGGATGAAATAGGAATAGTATTCCGAAGTATATAGGCATCCACGGGGCATCGAAAAAGGCGAACAGGCCATTGCCGGTCAGGAATTGACGCAAGCCTGTCAAGTCATCCAACGGCTGCGTTGTTGCCCGTTGCCCGCCGGAATATAGCGATTGCTTGAAGGCCACGTGAAATAACCGCTGATTTAACAGCATTTCCAAGCGAGTGCTGACCTTGATTAGAATTTGTGAGCGCACCCATTCCAGTGCTGCCATCGTGATAAACATGGCTATCAATATCAGCGTCAACATTAATAATGTTGTTTTATTGCCGGTAGAGATCACGCGGTCGTATATTTGCAACATGTAGATGGACGGCGTGATCATCAAAAAGTTGATGAGCAGACTGAAACCTGCGGCGGATAGAAATGCGCTTTTACAGAGTTTCAGCGCATTTTCCAAATCGGACTTAATCACTTTTTATTCCTTGAGCGACTTGCAAAGCCCATTAAAGCGGGCTGAATTAATAACATAACTGACCAAAAAAGAAAAATGACAGGTTCATTGTCAATGGTAAAAAAGAAGCTTTTAAAAGATACAACAGCATCAATATATTAAGTAAACTGCGACTAATTCTATCACAAACAGGGCTTAATGCCTTTTAAACCGCCCAGCATTGAATTTTTAGGTTCTATGTGATTTGGGCTGGTTCCCAAGCTCCAGCTTGGGAACCCAGTTAACGAAGCTCTAGCTTCGCGAGACTGAAAACGAAGCTCTTCGGCGGTAAAAACTCTGGGTTTGAAAGCGCATGCTTTCCGTGCTTCGGGAAGCTGGAGCTTCCACCACGGCGTTACCAAGCTCCAGCTTGGGAACGAGCAAAAATAACTTCTGCAAGTGAATCTATCGTAGGAGCGGCTTTAGCCGCGATAATCGCGGCTAAAGCCGCTCCTACGGTTGTTCAACTTATTTCATGCACGTTCCTAACTGATCTGAAAGCCGCCAAAGAGTTACTCGATTCTGACCATGTCGGGTAGCGTAAAAATCACCATGGCAATTAGGATTTTGGTGGATTGCCAAGGAGTAGCTTATATCCAAGTGGTATTGATGAGTTCCCCTACAGGTTATTATTTTGGCATACCTAAGTGAACTAAAATGGCATTTTCTACTGCAAGCATATCGGCCTTGGACAAGGTACATAATTGTTTTTTTAAGCGACTTTTATCGGCGGCCATAATTTGATCAGCCATCACTTTTCCTTGTTTTTCGGCAATCGTCACCAGTGCCTCACCTGGATATTGTCGGTCTGTATTGCTGGTTATTGGTACGACCACAACGCGTAATAAATTCCGGTTCGCTGCGTCATTGCTGACAATCACCGCCGGGCGTGTTTTGCGAATTTCACTGCCTACAGATGGATCGAATTCGACCCACCAGACTTCACCTCGCTTCATTAGTCATATCACTAGCAATGGCGTTGCACCACTCCATAGCTTCATCCTCACGGTCTTTATCTGCGGCCATAGCTTTGTATCCTGAGTCCATACTTGTATCCATTACATGAGGTCTCAGCAGGTCTTCAATAAACTGGCTCATTTTTCGCTTTCCAATTGTTCGGTATAGACCTTCATACACGGCTTCATCTAGCGTGATGGTCATTTTTTTGTGCATAAAAACCTCCAATACATTATACGTATTA
>JBCKWO010000107.1:0-4620 GCA_038922535.1 Methylobacter sp.
CTGAAGCCCGGCAAGCCGCTTTATGAAGCCATCACCTCGGGGCGCTTGCATTCGATGATTTTCTGGGGACCGCCCGGCACCGGTAAAACCACCTTGGCGCGCATTATCGCCCAGCATTCCGATGCCGAATTCATGCCGATTTCGGCGGTGCTATCCGGCGTCAAGGAAATCAGGGCGGCGGTTGCCGAGGCCAAAAAAATCCAGCTGGAACAGCGCCGGCGCACCATTCTATTCGTCGATGAGGTGCATCGTTTCAACAAATCACAGCAAGACGCTTTCCTGCCGCATGTCGAAGACGGCACGGTTTATTTTGTCGGTGCGACCACTGAAAACCCGTCGTTCGCACTGAACAACGCGTTATTGTCGCGAGCAAGAGTCTATGTGCTCAACGCCTTAACGACTGAGGATTTGTTGGCGGTGATCGCCCTAGCCCTGGCCGATAAAGTGCGGGGTTTGGGCGACCTGGCTATCGAAATGGCCGATGACATCAAACAGCAGTTCGCCCAGGCGGCTGACGGCGATGCACGAAGACTGCTCAACTTGCTGGAAATTGCCGTAGAACTTGCCGCCGCAAAGGGTGGGCAAGTGATTAATGAAACTATCTCCAGGGAAGTATTGTCGGGCGGCGTACGGCGTTTCGATAACCAGGGCGAAGAATTTTATAATCAGATTTCGGCGCTACATAAATCCGTGCGCGGCAGTTCGCCCGATGCTGCATTGTATTGGTTGTGCCGGATGATGGATGGCGGCTGCGATTTGTCCTATCTGGCTCGGCGTGTCGTCAGAATGGCCTCCGAGGACATAGGCAACGCCGATCCCAGAGCCTTGCAGATTTGCATCAATGCCTGGGAAGCCCAGGAGCGCTTAGGCAGTCCCGAAGGCGAGCTGGCCTTGGCGCAAGCTGTAGTTTATCTGGCCTGCGCACCCAAAAGCAATGCGGTTTACATGGCTTACAATGCGGCGATGGCCGATGCCAGACAAAGCGGCAGCCTGGGTGTGCCGGTGCATTTAAGAAACGCGCCGACCAAGCTAATGAAATCGCTGGATTACGGTAAAGAATACCGCTACGCCCATAACGAACCGGAAGCCTATGCTGCCGGGGAAAATTATTTCCCCGATGAGTTGGCAGGCAGGCAATATTACCAGCCGGTGGATAGAGGCTTGGAAATCAAGATTAAGGAAAAATTAAAACATCTGAAAGAATTGGATAAGGGTGCAACTTAAGGCAAGTTGCGTCGGGGTTGTGAGTCTATATTAACAGGCTCTATGTGAAATACAGTGGGTAATCAAGTTTCATTTTCCCCCAAAAAATGAATCTATCGTGGAATATAACCCTGACTTGCAACCAACATGAATCAGCAACTGATGCAAAGCATCCACACCAATCACTGTCAATATCGGCAATTGAGTCACGGCAAGGGTTTGGAAGAGAAGCTCTTTTTAGAGGCGGTAATGGGACAAGGAACTGAAAAACTGGATGAGATAGAAACTGTTACTCTGGATCATTATAATCAGAATGCCGAAGCGTTTTGGAATGGCACCAAAGATCACGACGTAACACAAAACTATGAGGCATTTTTAGCGCCGTTTCCCAAGAATAAACAGCTAGATATTTTAGATCTGGGTTGCGGACCTGGAAGGGATGTTAAATATTTCCAATCCTTGGGTCATCGGCCAGTTGGCCTAGACGGCAGTGCGGAATTTTGCAATATGGCACGCCGGTACACGGGTTGTCAGATTCTTCAGCAAAAATTCCTGAGTCTGGAATTATCAAGGCACGTATTTGATGGTATTTTTGCCAACGCTTCTCTATTTCATGTTCCCAGCCAAGAACTGCCACGCGTCCTTGGTGAGTTATACGCTGCTTTAAGGCCTGGCGGACTATTGTTTTTGTCCAATCCTCGAGGCAATAACGAGGGTTGGTCAGGGCAACGCTATGGCCATTACATGCAAATTGATTCCAGCAAGATATTTTTGGAAGAGGCCGGATTTGAAGTGATCGATTTTTATTACCGGCCATTAGGCAAACCTAATCATGAGCAGCCTTGGTTAGCTATTGTGGCATCTAAGCCGACCTGCTCCGGGACAGGTTATTAACAAAGCTACGGCAATTTTAATAGAGGACATTTTATGAAGAAACAAATCGCGGTTGCATCACTCATACTCAGCACCCTAGCCTTTACTGTATCAGCCGAAGAAATCGGTGATGTAACCACGACATTTAAGTTGCTGGGAGCCAATCATAAAATCGTTCAGAAACAATTAAACTAGAAGACCAAATTAAGCAACTGACTCCAGACAGAAAACGTGTATTGGGTTTAATTTGAAATAAATCAGGGAATTTAACAGGATGAGATTAAAAGAAAAAGAGGTTGAAGTAGGCTATTTATATTTGACCACTGTAAATAAATATCGTGCTGTACTCGCGATGAAAGGTGAATTTTTGATTTATGCTCCCAGTTCGGAAGGGACTGCGCCATTAAATTTGAATTCTGCAAAAATGCCATTTGAAAATCAGCCATTTAAGAAATGCCAAATCGTTACCTTTGTCAAAAAGAATTATCAAGTGTTTGACTTCAATGGCACTGAAGCTATCAAACATAAATTGAATGAATTACAGCTAGCAGAAGTCATAGCACAGTGTAATGCTAAGTCAGCTATTGCTACACTGTTAGCAGAATAAAGCAGTTACAACAGAAATATTTATAACTTAATGCTGGGGTTACGCTTCAAAAAAAACTGACACTAAAAATATCTTCTTTTTAGCATTTCAAAAAAACAAACAAGAGAAAGAACAATAATAGCGGTCTCCATCTCTGCAAGAATCAAATGCACTCTAGTCCTTATTATCTTCGGGGTGATACCTCTATTTCCAATCACCAGTACGATAGGGTTGTACATGGCGATCTTTCGACCAATCTAGTTGTCGTCTCGGCAATCGTTGCGGTTATTTTAGACAATTTAGCTGGGTTTTTAGCTAAATTGTCTGCTGGGTAACGACTTATAATTTTGTTGTTTTTTTGCAAAAAACCATACGATGCGGACAAAAATAATCCGTTCGCTCCGCCATCTCAGAGACAAATAGTAAGTACCTTTCGAGTGTCCTTAGTTCGACCTTAATGGGTTGTTGCGGACTAACGACTAGCTATTATGATGTCGAAAAAAACGGTCAATATTTTATTTAATCGATAGTAAAATCACTTGTTTTGCTGATTTAACGAGAGGATTATCTGCACTCAGATTAAATAAATTTTTGGGTAACTAAGTATGAAAATTATAACGCTAATGATTTTACTAGCCTCTCTTTTGGCGATAGCGGGTGCTGCTTTTTTCCAGCTTTTGGTTCTACTAACAAGCGCGCTATTTGCACAGCAAGCTTTTAATCGCCATAGGTCATGGTTAGGTTAATTATGCTCTTAGCGGTGAGCTGGAATTTGCCATGCGCAGCATCGCTTGCGCCTGCATTTTCGCAGCTGCCTTGAAGGGAGTCACTAGTTTAGCCGTTTCTTCCGATTTAAGAGTGCGCCCAATTCGGCGTCCAAGACTGCAATCCAGCGCCACTATATATCCCTTGCCTGAAGTTCAGGTAACTGCTGATTTGACCCCCGTTTAACTCTGCACATAGTCATTGATTTAAAAAACTGGGATAATTCCCAGCCTTCAATGCACTCATCATTCTTATGGACTTCAAATTAATTAATACCGACGGCCATGCGCGGCGCGGTCGGCTTACGTTTGCCCGTGGCGTTGTGGAAACGCCTGTTTTTATGCCGGTTGGCACTTATGGGACGGTTAAGGCGCTGAGTCCCGATGAACTGACCGGTATTGGCGCGCAAATCATTTTGGGCAATACCTTTCATTTAATGCTGCGTCCCGGTGTGGATGTGGTCAAGGCGCACGGCGATTTGCATGATTTTATGCATTGGGACAAGCCGATATTGACCGATTCCGGCGGCTTCCAAGTGTTCAGTCTGGGCGCGTTACGAAAAATCACTGAAAAAGGCGTGACCTTTAAATCGCCTATCAACGGCAGTCCAATTTTTATGGGGCCTGAAGAATCGATGCAGGTGCAGCGTGATCTGGGTTCGGATATCGTGATGATTTTTGATGAATGCACCCCGTATCCCGCGACGGTTCAAGAGGCTGCCGATTCGATGCGCCTGTCCTTGCGCTGGGCGGCGCGCAGCAAGGCGGCTCATGAGGGCAATGCCTCGGCTTTATTCGGCATCGTACAGGGCGGCATGGTTGAACATCTGCGTCAGGAGTCGATAGCCGGTCTGGTCGATATCGGTTTTGATGGTTACGCGATCGGCGGTTTGTCGGTCGGCGAACCCAAGGAAGAAATGATGGCGACGCTGGATGGGCTGCATGGCAAAATGCCGGTCGCCCTGCCGCGCTATTTAATGGGTGTGGGTACGCCGGAAGATTTGGTGGAGGCGGTCAGGCGCGGCATCGATATGTTCGATTGCGTGATGCCGACCCGCAATGCCCGTAACGGCCATCTGTTTACCAGCTTCGGCGTGGTCAAAATCAGGAACAGCCAATATGAGTTCGATACCGGCCCGTTGGATGAATCCTGCGGTTGTTATACTTGCCGGAATTTTTCCAGGGCCTATTTGC
>JBCKWO010000108.1:0-4594 GCA_038922535.1 Methylobacter sp.
ACCGGCGGTGCGGCATCGGTATTCACTGATTTTCGCATTCACGTTGATGGCTTTAGCCGGTTTTTGATCGTTAACCATAGCTTAAGAACAGAACAAGCAGGGCGCTTATTACAACGACTCTTTGAAATTGAAGTGTATCGAGTTATGGCGTTACTGGCTTTTCCGGTCGCCCGCAAGCTGTACCCAGCATTAAATAAGTGCGATCGGCAACTGTACACCATCACCAACGCAATGACGCTACCCGACTCTAATGATGCCAAATTATTGGATGAGTTAACGACATTGGCCGCTGAAGTTGAAAATCACATATCCAGCAATCACTTTCGTTTTGCGGCTGCCAGCGCCTATTATCAACTGGTGGGACAACGGGTAACCGATTTACGCGAAGTTCGGATTCAAGGCATTCAGACCTTGGGTGAGTTTATCAAACGGCGACTGGAACCGGCGATGAATACCTGTCAATCGACTTCGCACCGCTTTACCCTGCTTTCCGAGCGGGTCAGTAACGCCAGCCAGTTACTGCGTACCAGTGTCAATATTGTTATTGAGAAACAAAATCAGCGCTTGCTTACGTCCATGGCCTTGCGTGCAAAAATGCAATTGCGGATGCAGGAAATGGTTGAAGGAATCTCGATGGTCGCCATTACCTATTATGCGGCCAGTCTTATCGGCAAGATAGCCGAGATGCTGCATATGCTTGGCTGGAAGGTCAATCCAGTCCTCATTGAAGGCCTGTCCATTCCCTTTATTTTGATCATCATCACCGTCAGTATTAAACGGATTCATAAAATAATCGCTAATACCACCGAGTAAAGTAAGACATGCAAATATGGGTTGATGCAGACGCCTGCCCTAAGGCGATCAAAGACATTTTATTTCGGGTAGCGGAGCGCGCTAAAATTACCGTTACCTTAGTGGCTAACCACTGTCTGCAAATCCCGCCATCGCGCTTTATCAAGTTTTTACAAGTCAGCTCGGGCTTTGATGTGGCTGATAATGAAATCGTCAAACAATTAAGCACTGGCGATTTAGTGATAACCGGCGATATTCCGTTGGCTTATGAGGTGATCGTTAAAGGCGGCCATGCGCTAAATCCGCGCGGAGAGCGCTATACCGAGGACACCATCAAGGAGCGTTTGAATATGCGCGACTTCATGGATACCTTGCGCTCTAGCGGCATTGATACTGGCGGGCCTGGGGCATTAAACTCACGCGACATCCAGGCATTTGCAAATCAATTGGATAAATTTTTGGTTCAGCAGGGTGGCTCGTCTTAACGCAAGCTACTGAAGGCAGCAATGCGCTGGCTCCCAGAATATAGCCTGGAAACCAGCAACTGATTAAACGCCGTTGGGATAAGCGTAGCTGTAATGCTTACGCAATGGCTTGACCACTTCCCATTGGCTATCCAAGCCTTTGTGGAACGACACCAGATCACCGGCTATAATCCGTATCGGCTCACCTTCAGCTGGCGTTACCAAAATCTCACCTTCCAGCAGATACGCGCATTCAGTTTCATCAAAATCTAGTGGGAACTTTGAGATTTCTTTCTCCCAGATTTCCCAGCTGGAAACCCCCAACTCTTTTAACCGCTCTTCGCTAGGATTGTGTTCGATGGTGATTTTGCTCATGATCTTCCTTAAAAACTAAAATTGTTAGAGTAGCGATTTTAGCATTAGGTCTGCCTTTGCGCCATTGGTATAGTGGCCGACTCGTGTCGCAACAGTCAGAGAGATTCGTCCATGCAGTTGCCCGGCAAAACCAAAGCACTTGATCACAAATTGAAGTTGTATAGTATTAAACAGATCGAATGACCTTATGGGTACGCGATTATCCAACCGGTGAGGCTCATATTCTCCCTAACGTTAAGCGGCTCCGCCAAGAGGACTTCCATGCCTGAACCAAGCAATCTTTTCCCCCTTTCAGAAAATCCTTCTTCTTTGACGGTTTGGCTGACTTCCGCCGACCAAACCTGTTTGTTTCAACGGCAGACGGATGAGCTTTGCTTTGCCGATAATACCAATGATTTCCCGGTGATAACCGTGGATGCGGAGAAAAAATACCAAGGCATAGACGGATTCGGATTTTCCTTGACCGGCGGCAGCGCCATGCTGATCAGCCGCTTGCCTGCCGATGACAGGAGCACATTATTGAGGGAATTGTTCTTGCCCGATGGGAACGGCATCGGTATTAGTTTTTTGCGCCTAAGCATCGGCGCATCTGACTTAAGCGAGCGCTGCTTTTCCTACAATGACATGCCGGAAGGACAATCGGACCCCGAGCTTGCCCATTTCGACGTTGAGTCTGGAGATATTGAAGTCATCCCCCTGCTACAGGAAATTTTAGCTATCAATCCCGAGATTAAGATCATGGCCACGGCTTGGTCTGCGCCGCTGTGGATGAAGACCAACCAACGTTCCGTCGGTGGTAAACTGAGACCGGATTGCTACGCTGTCTACGCCGCTTACCTAGTCAAATACCTGCAAACCATGCGGGAGAAAGGCATCACCATCCATGCGATCACCCCGCAGAACGAACCGTTGAATCTCAAGAACGAACCCAGCATGATCATGGAAGCGGCTGAGCAGGCCGAGTTCATCAAAAGTCATCTGGGGCCAGCATTACAGGCAGCCGGATTAGCCGATGTGGAGCTGTTTTGTTGGGACCACAATTGCGATGTCAAAGAATACCCTTTAGAAGTTTTCGCCGATGCCGAAGCGCGTCGTTATCTGGCCGGATCGGCTTGGCATCTATACGGGGGCGATATTTCGACGCTTTCCGAAGTCCATGAAGCTTACCCGGAAATGAAACTGTATTTCACCGAACAATGGGTCGGCTCAGACGGACAGTTTGGCGGCGACTTAATGTGGCACGTAAGAAATGTACTGATCGGTTCGCTACGCAACTGGAGCCGGGTGGTGTTTGAGTGGAACCTGGCTTCCGACCCTTACTGCGGCCCTCATACGCCAGGCGGCGAGGCTCGTTGCGTCGGTGCGTTGACCGTGGGCGATCAGGTTACCCGCAACGTCGCCTACTATGTGATCGCCCATGCCGCAAAATGGGTTAGCCCTGGCTCGGTAAGGATTTATTCCGACGAACAAGCCAGCTTGCCGAATGTCGCTTTTCTGACGCCTGCGGGCTACATCGTTATGATCGCACTCAATGACAGCGCAGAATCCCGGTTATTTAACATCCAGTTTCAAGGGAAAAACGCCGTCGCCACCCTGCCTGCGGGTACGGTGGCGACTTATGTCTGGCGGGCGAATTAAAAGCTTCTTAACCATTCAGTCCTGTAGGGTACGCTGTGCGTACCTTTGGTGTTGGGGCATGATTTAAAAATGGTACGCGCAGCGTACCCTACAGGGCTGGCTACATCGTTATGATCGCACTCAATGACAGCGTAGAATCCCGGTCATTTAACATTCGATTTCAAGGGAAAAATGCCGTCGCCACTTTGCCTGCAGTCCTGTAGGGTACGCTGTGCGTACCTTTGGGATTGGAACGTGATCAAAAAATGGTACGCACAGCGTACCCTACACGACTTCATCACCCCAGTACCACATCCACCCGCCGGAATTGGCCAAGGCGCAGGGATTCAGCGGCTTGACCTTCTAGGTGCCGACCCTCCACTGTCTGCGTACTGCCATCCCGCCCAACTAAATGGTAACGGCAGGGATTTACAGCGGCATCGCCGAAGCTATCTTGCCGCGCGGGGTTGATATAAACCAACAAGGTTGCCCCCAAAACCGCACAAGCTGCGCTGTCAGTAGGCAATATTTCTTCAACACCAAAGGGATTGACGACTTGCTCCTGCGTTGAGAAAAACGACTTCGCCAAGACGGGCGCGGGTCTAAATAGCAACTTTCCTTGCTCGAACACAAACGGCGCAGCCCCCAAGAAAAGATGCGTCCAAAGGTGCAAAAATTCTACCGTAGCGCCCGAAAGCCGCGCTACGCAGCCCCGTCCGTGTTGCCTTGGGTCGACAGCAAAACCGCTGCTGACCAGGAAGCTGGAGTTTTCGACCGGGTTGCGTCCATATTCCTTGGGGTCGCGGAATGCCACCAGCAGTTTGTCGATGTCATCGTAAAACTCTTTGACTAAGCCTGAGCGCACCATTTCCAGCACGAACTTGTAATGCATGTGCAGGAAGATCGAACCATTCTCCAGCCAGCCGTAATTGAAAACGCCGATCCGTCCCAGATCCAAGGCATTTTCCCCCAGCGGCGCATTCACGCGGTACATGCCCAACTTAACATCGAACAGTTCGGAATTGCGCACCGCATCGTAAAGTGACCGTGCCTCATCCGGTTCGGCGATGCGCAAGGCATGGACGAAGCCTTCCAGAAACAACGGCAACGGCTGTTGACGAAAGCGGGTCACATCCGCTTTACCACCCTCAATTTCCCGGTACTGCTCGGCCTCATAGGAGAAATAGGTGATAATTCCTTCCGGCACCTTGGCTTTGCTGATGGCGGTATCAAGATAGCCCGAAACCGTGCCTAAGAAATTCCCGGCTGCTGTAACCGAAAGGTTATGTTCGGCACCATCAAAGCCCATGAACACCTTATTCCTATAGGTTTCCTTTAGTGCTCCG
>JBCKWO010000109.1:0-4566 GCA_038922535.1 Methylobacter sp.
TAGCGTAAAAGTGTGAGCAATAAGGCATTTTTTAACGATGAACGACTTAAGTGCGTACGGTTTCTTTTGAAATTAATAGCTTGTCGTGTTTGCATAAATCTGGGTATAATTAACAGTTCATTAAAGTGCGAATGTGGCGGAACTGGTAGACGCGCTGGATTTAGGTTCCAGTAGGTTATCCTGTGAGAGTTCGAGTCTCTCCATTCGCACCACCCAATTCATATCAAAAGTTAGCGTTCATCGTCAACTTTTCAGTTCTTTTGAGCCGTTTACCGGCATTCTTAAAAATTCTTATTTTAAATTTAGTTGAGGTAAAGAAATGCAAGTTTCTGTCGAAAAGACATCAGAATTAAGCAGAAAAATGACTGTCAGCGTGCCTGAAGAGGTTGTTCAGGAAAAAATGGCGGCACGTTTAAAGTCGTTGGCGCGTGAGGTTAAGGTTGATGGATTTCGTCCAGGTAAAGTGCCCCAGCATGTTATTAAGCTTATGTATGGCGACCGGGTTCGTGGCGAAATAGCCGGAGATTTGGTTGAAACTACTTATTTTGAAGCATTGAAAGAGCAGGATTTAAGGCCTGCTGGCCATCCGCATATTCAGTCATCAGATGAAACTGAAGGTTTCAAATACACGGCCGAGTTTGAGGTTTATCCTGAAATCTCACTGGAAGGTGTTGAACAAATTCAAGTGTCGCGCCCTGTTGCTACCGTTCAAGATGCTGATGTTGATGGCATGATTGAGAAGCTAAGAGCGCAAAAGAAAAGCTGGCTTATCGTTGAGCGTGCATCTCAGGAACATGATCGCGTGACGATTAGTTTTTCAGGCACTTCCGAAGGCGAGAGCTTTACCGATGGAAGGGTAGAGAATTATCCGGTTGAAATTGGCGCTAAACAAATGATTTCAGGTTTTGAAGAAAATCTGCTTGGCCTCAAGGCGGGTGATAATAAAACCTTTGAAGTGTCTTTTCCAGAAGAACATGGCAATGAAAAATTGGCCGGTAAATTGGCTGATTTCGAAGTTGCTGTCATTAGCGTTGAGGAAGCTGTGCTGCCTGAAATCGATGATGCTTTTATTAAGGCATATGGTATTGAAGGATCGGTGGATGCTTTCCGTGAAGATATTAAAAATAATCTGGAAAGTGAACTCGAACAGGCATTGCGCAGTAAGCTGAAAAACGCAGTAATGAATGCGTTATATGAAAAAATCCAGATCTCCGTACCCAATACATTGGTCGATCAGGAAGTTGAAAGCCTGATGAAACCCTACATCGAAACCGCTAAAAGACAGAAAATGAAGCTGGAAGATTTGAAGTTGCCTAGGGATGCTTTTGAAGAACGGGCAAAACGTCGTGTAGCGCTGGGCTTAATCTTAGGCGAAATCATCCATACCAATGAAATTAAAGTGGACGATAATAAAGTACGATCTACTATTAAAGACATGGCGAAAAGTTACGAGCGCCCTGGGGATGTGGTTGATTGGTATTATTCCGATGAAAGCCGGTTGAACGATGTACGGCAGATGGTTTTGGAAAATCAGACTATCGACTGGTTGGTTGCACGGGCAAAAGTAACTGATGAGACTATAAATTTTAGCGATGCAATGAGCAAGCAAGGGTAAGGAATTTAAATGGTTAACCAGTACATAAGAAATCAAATGATAGCTCCAGAAGCCGCTGGCGGATTAGTTCCTATCGTTATCGAGCAAACTGCTCGAGGTGAGCGTTCTTTTGATATTTATTCAAGATTATTAAAGGAGCGGGTCATCTTTTTGGTGGGGCAGGTTGAAGATTACAGCGCTAATCTGATCGTTGCCCAGTTGCTTTTTTTGGAATCGGAAAACCCTGATAAAGACATTCACTTATATATTAATTCGCCAGGAGGCTCCGTGACTGCTGGCATGTCAATTTATGACACCATGCAGTTTATCAAGCCCGACGTCAGTACTATGTGTATTGGTCAAGCTGCCAGTATGGGGGCATTGCTTCTGACGGGTGGAGCAAAAGGCAAGCGTTACTGTTTGCCTCATTCAAGAATGATGATTCATCAGCCATTGGGCGGCTTCCAGGGGCAGGCTTCCGATTTTGATATTCATGCCAGAGAAATTCTGTCGATCAGGGACAAATTAAATAAAATTCTTTCTGATCATACCGGTCAACCGATAGAAAAGGTTCAGCAGGATACGGACAGGGATAATTTCTTGAGTGCAAATGATGCGGTGAGCTATGGTTTGATTGATCAAGTGTTGTCGAGCCGGGCAACTGTTGCTAATAAATAACAGTTGGTATTTTATCGCCAGGGATGGTGTGTATGCCGCAAACCTGCCGGGAGCAGGTGCGGCGTTTGAATTTCGATATATTCTTTAATTTTATCGAAGTATTGTCGAAAGTAGAAACATCACCTCTGGATGTTTGCGGGAGTCCAAATTTATGAGTAATGACAAAAACAGCAAAGATGACGATAAACTGCTTTATTGTTCTTTTTGCGGTAAAAGTCAGCATGAGGTCAGAAAGCTTATTGCAGGGCCGTCGGTTTATGTCTGTGATGAATGTGTAGATCTTTGTAATGATATTATAAAAGACGAATTACAGGATGATTCCTCTTCTTTGGGCGGCGGAGATTTGCCTAAGCCGAAAGAGATAAAAGAAGAGCTTGATAACTATGTTATCGGGCAGGACAAAGCGAAAAAGATTTTGGCAGTGGCTGTTTATAATCACTATAAACGCCTGCGCAGTAAGTCTAAAAAAGAGTCGGTTGAATTGGCAAAAAGTAATATTTTATTGATTGGACCTACTGGTTCAGGAAAGACCTTGCTGGCTGAGACCTTGGCTCGTTTACTGGATGTGCCGTTTACGATTGCCGATGCAACTACGTTGACAGAAGCCGGTTATGTGGGTGAGGACGTAGAAAACATCATCCAGAAGCTTCTACAAAAATGTGATTATGATGTAGAGAAGGCTGAAACCGGTATCGTTTATATCGATGAAATCGATAAAATTTCCAGGAAATCCGAAAATCCATCAATTACCCGTGATGTTTCTGGTGAGGGTGTTCAGCAAGCTTTGCTGAAGCTGATTGAAGGAACCATTGCTTCGGTTCCACCTCAAGGTGGGCGCAAGCACCCTCAGCAGGAGTTTTTGCAAGTTAATACGGCTAATATTCTGTTTATAGTCGGAGGCGCTTTTTCTGGTTTGGATAAAGTCATTAAAGAGCGTTCTGAGAAAGGCGGGATTGGTTTCTCGGCTGAAATAAAAACCAAAGACGAATCTAAAAATATTGGACAACTGTTTGCCGAAGTCGAGGCTGAAGATCTGATTAAATACGGATTGATTCCTGAATTTGTTGGTCGCCTTCCAGTTATTGCCACATTAGAAGAGCTGGATGAGAAAGCTTTGGTGCAGATATTGACCGAGCCTAAAAATGCGCTGATCAAACAATATAAGCATTTATTTGAGATGGAAGGCGCTGAGTTGGAATTCCGCGATGATTCTCTAGTCGCAATTGCTAAGAAAGCGATGAAAAGAAAAACCGGTGCGCGAGGACTCAGGACAATTGTTGAAAATGTCTTGTTGAACACCATGTATGAGTTGCCGTCTACGGATAATATTTGCAAGGTTGTCGTTGATGGCAGTGTCATTTCAGGCGAGTCTGAGCCTATTCTGGTTTATGAGAGCGAAAAGAAAAAAGCGTCTGCCGAATCTTAAAAAATCTTTTGCCTGATAATAAAAAAGGGAGTCTTTATTTTTTAAAGCTCCCTTTTTTTGTGCCGTAGATAAGCTAAAGGCATTATTTTGGTTCGGCAGCCTTGCTATTTTAATTAACGACCCCCATTATTTTTCTTTCTAAGAAAAATGGGTATAAGGTTCCATTTATGGAAACGCACAAAATGACAGAGATACAACAAATAAATGTACTGATTCCGGTTTTGCCGCTCAGAGATGTGGTCGTTTATCCGCACATGGTCATTCCCTTGTTTGTCGGACGGGAAAGATCGATAGATGCTTTAGATGCTGCGATGAAGGACAATAAACAGATTTTATTGGTTGCGCAAAAAGAAGCGGAAGTTGATGAGCCCGAGATTTCTGATCTTTATGAGATCGGTACCTTGGCTAATATCCTACAGATGCTGAAATTACCCGATGGAACCGTCAAGGTTCTGGTGGAAGGGGTTCAGCGTAGCAAGGTGTTGCACTATAAGGAAACAGACAGTTATTTTTCAGCGGCGGTAACGGAAATTTACGATGTTTTAAAGCTGACTGAACAAGAGCTGGATGTATTGCAGCGCACGGTGATTAATTCGTTCGATCAATACGTCAAGTTGAATAATAAGATTCCGCCGGAAGTCTTGAATTCGTTGTCCGGTATCGATGACCCAAGTCGGCTTGCCGATACGATGGCGGCTCATATGGCTTTAAAGGTCAATGAAAAGCAGGCTATTCTCGAAACAGCAGATATTGAAAAGCGTCTTGAAGATTTAATGACCTTAATGGAAGGTGAGGTCGAGCTTCTGGAGATGGAGAAAAGGATTCGAGTGCGTGTTAAACAGCAAATGGAGAAAAACCAAAGGGAATA
>JBCKWO010000110.1:0-4263 GCA_038922535.1 Methylobacter sp.
TTCCGACAGCGATTATTGTGAACAGCAGCAGGAGTTAGCGCATGGATAAGATTCTGGAAGTAAAAGGCTTGTCGCAGATTTACGGGGCGGGCTGTGATTTGTGTTTTTCCACTACCGGTCCCGAGTTTGAGACCAATATCTGCCCACATTGCGGCAGTATTGTGGCTTTGCATGACTTGAGTTTTGATTTACACAAAGGTGAAATACTGGGGATTATGGGCGAGTCCGGTAGCGGTAAATCGACAGCGGTCAAGTGTCTATATTTTGATCAAATGCCTTGCAGCGGTAGCGCCTTGTTTTTTGATGAAACCGAGCAAAAGAATTTATTCAAGCTCAATCCTGCGCAACGTCGAAGCCTGCGCAACCATCGTTTCGGAATGGTCTATCAAAATCCTAATCTGGGTCTTAATTTCGATATATCGGCGGGCGGCAATATTGCCGAACGGTTATTGATGAGTCAGGTGATGAATTATGGCGAAATTCGCAGCCGCGCCCGTGAATTGTTGGCTCGCACCGAGGTGATGACTGAACGTATGGATGAGCTACCCATAAACTTTTCGGGTGGGATGCAGCAGCGCGTGCAAATCGCCAAGGCGCTGGCGACTCGGCCGCCTTTGTTGTTTCTGGATGAAGTCACCACCGGTCTGGATTTATCGGTGCAGGCGAAAATTCTGGATTTGATTCTGGAAATCCAATCCGAACTCAACACTGCGATGATTGTGGTCAGCCATGATCTAGGCGTGATCCGACTACTGGCCGGGCGCACTCTGGTGATGAAATACGGGCGGGTGATTGAAAGCGGTCTGACCGATCAGATTCTGGAGGATCCTCAACACGCCTACACCCAACAACTGGTCGCATCGGCGCTATAAGGAACATGATCATGACCAACAAACCGTTATTGACTGTGGAAAACCTGTCTAAGACATTTTTTCTGCATGAACAAAACAAAGTTATACCGTCGTCGTCACAGGTCAATCTCACTGTTCATTCAGGCAGACTGACCGCGTTAATCGGCCCCACCGGCGCAGGTAAATCTTCGGTGCTAAAAAGCATTTACCGGACTTATCTACCCAGCAGTGGACGGCTGTTGTACGAAACGGCTGCGGGTGGAACTCTGGATTTGGCGCTGGCCTCAGAGTACCAAATTCTGGAATTGCGACGCGAGGAAATTGGCTTTGTCACCCAGTTTTTGCATACCTTGCCACGGCAAAAAACACTGGATGTAGTGGCCATGCCGCTTTACAAGCTGGGCGTCGATAAACAGGAAGCTCGGATGCGGGCAGCTGAATTATTATCGGAACTGAATATCCCCGAACGCTTATGGGAAGTGCCGCCCGCGACCTTTTCAGGTGGAGAGAAGCAGCGGGTGAACCTGGCGCGCGGCCTGATTGCCTCGCCCCGGCTATTGCTTTTGGACGAACCCACCGCAAGTCTGGACGCCAAAACTACCGACTGTGTGGTGAAACTGATCCAACGTAAAAAACAGCAAGGCGTCGGCATGTTGGCAATTTTTCACCATGCCGATCTGGTTCAACGCATGGCGGATGAAGTCGTGGAGTTAACTCCGCCCACTGTATTACACAAGGAGACCACATGAAAATATTGCGTAACGCCCGCCTAGTACTGGCGGATGATATTATCGAAGACGCATCGCTGCTGCTTGAAGACGGCTTTATCACGGCGATCAATCCTGAAACTGTGCCCGATTGCGAGGTGGTTGATTGTTTAAATCGTTATGTGCTCCCCGGCATGATCGATCTGCATGCCGATGCCTTGGAAAAAGACATCGAACCCCGGCCCAATGTGCATTTTCCACTGGAGTTCGCCATTGCCCAGGCCGATAAACGCAATGCCGCCGCCGGTATCACCACGGTGTTCCATTCGCTGTCGTTTGCCAATGCAGAACTGGGGCTTCGTAATAACGCCATGGCCGCCGATATTGTCCGCGCTATCCATGCGTTTAATGATAAAGGTCTGGTCGATAACCGTGTTCATACCCGTTACGAAATCACCGACCCGACCGCCTTGCCGGTATTACTGGAATTATTGGACGAAGACGCAGTGCATTTGCTCTCGATCATGGACCATACGCCGGGACAGGGTCAGTTCAAAGATATGCGCGCCTATCAGACCTATCTGCAGAAGACTTATCAAAAAACCGAGGCCGAAACGCGGGTACTTATCGATGCCAAGCTGGAACAGGCGGAAGCCGCGCAAGTCAGGGTCAGGCAATTGATCAAGCACGCGCATGGCAAAAATGTTCATGTCGCCAGCCACGATGACGACTGTCCTGATAAAATCGATGAAATCAAGGCGCTGGGCGTTCATATCAGCGAATTTCCGATCAATCTGGAAACCGCGCGCTATGCCGTTGAGCAGGGCATGAGCACTATCATGGGCGCGCCCAATATTCTGCGCGGTAAAAGCCAGAGCGGTTCGATGAAAGCCCAGGACGGTATCGAGCACAATGTCGTTTCCTGTCTGTGTTCGGATTACGCACCTGCCACCCTGCTGGTGGCGTTATTTTTATTGGTGGAGCGTCAGGTTCTAAGCCTACCGGAAGCGGTCAGATTGGTGTCATCAAATCCCGCAACCGCGCTGGGACTGAGTGACCGAGGTGAAATTTCAGTCGGTAAACGAGCGGATCTGATCTGTGTCGATTGGGTCGGTAAATATCCACAAGTGAGCCAGACCTGGGTCAAGGGCAAGCTGGTTTATCAAACACATTACAGCGGACACTAACCATGCAACACATGCAACAAGGCCGTTTATTTTATGTAATTGGCCCTTCAGGGGCGGGCAAGGATAGCTTGATGCGCTATGCACGGCAACAGCAGGCCGCCAACACAAAAATTGTCTTCGCACATCGGTATATTACCCGCCCACCCGAATTGGCGGGCGAGAACCATATCTATCTGGAACCTGAAGAATTCGATTTTAAAGCCAAACATGGTTTTTTTGCGCTGCAATGGAACAGTCACGGTTTGCGCTACGGCATCGGTCTGGAAATAAATTTATGGCTGGCGCGAGGTTTTAATGTGGTGGTGAATGGCTCAAGGGAGTATTTGTTCGAGGCACTGGAGCATTATCCCGATATGCAGGCCATTTTAATCAGAACCTCACCGGACATATTACGACAGCGGTTGATAAATCGGCAACGGGAGTCGCTGGCAGAAATCGAGCTGCGCCTCGAACGAGCCAAGTTATTCAATCGTTTGTTGCACCCCAATTTGGTGATGCTGGATAATGACGCCGCTTTGTCCGACAGCGGCGCGGCTTTGGTCACTCTATTATCCGGCAAGTTAAAGACAGAATATGAGTGACCGCTTAGAAAATAGCCAAATCCTGAGTCTCAGGTTGTTAGGCACCGGCGATGCGGCCGGGGTACCTGTGCATGGTTGTCAGTGCGAAATTTGCATCAAGGCTTCAGCCAATATCGACTTCAGACGCGAGCCTTGCTCGGCGTTTCTGGAGATTGGCGCAGATAAAATACTGCTCGATGCCGGCTTGCTCGATTTAAAATACCGCTTCCCAAACCGGACGCTGCACAGCATTCTGTTGACCCATTACCATCCCGATCATGTTCAAGGTTTGTTTTCGCTGCGCTGGGGGTTGGGACAGAGTCTGCCGGTTTATGGCCCGGACGACGCGGAGGGTTGTGCCGATTTGTATAAAAACCCCGGCATTCTGGACTTTAAGCGCTTAACGCCATTCGAACCTTTCGAGCTGCTTGGTATGAAGGTGATACCCGTGCCATTGGTACATTCAAAAATCACCCTGGGCTATTGTTTTGAACACCCGTCCGGCAAATTGGCGTATTTAACCGATACGGTCGGCCTGCCTAAAAAGACCCAAGTCTTTCTGCAAAATTGGCAGCCAGATCTGATGGTGCTGGATTGTTCGTTTCCACCGATGGATAAGCCGCCCAGAAATCATAACGACATCAATTTGGCGCTTGAGGCTTACGCAGCTATTAAGCCAAAAAAAATGCTGCTGACGCATATCGGTCATGAATTGGATGCATGGTTAAGCGAACATGGCGACGATCTGCCAGAGGCGGTTAAAATAGCCCGGGATAAAGATCGGATTGACTTGAATGCTGTCGGCAGGATGCAGTCGAACTGATCTGGGTAAGGTGGGTGTACTGGACAGCATTTTGAACAGCAAGAAAAGACGGGGGCAGTTCTAACATTCCAACATTTCATCTGATATAATTTGCCGATGGCTAGACCCTTGAGACTAGAATTTTCCGGAGCGCTT
>JBCKWO010000111.1:0-4245 GCA_038922535.1 Methylobacter sp.
CTGCCATCAACGGCGATTGCACACTGGCCGCCCAAAATTCGAACGCCCAATTAATGCCGCCGCCGAGAGTCAGTACTAACAGGAAAATGACGCCGGCTATGCTATCTAGTTTGCCCAGCTTACTTTTTTCCAGTGTGTAGTCCGCCGCTTTCTGGTGGGCTTCCAACGAGACGGTGTTTATAAAGGCTTCAGGCACGGCGGATCGGTGCTTGGCAACATAACTGGCGTGTCGTTTAGCCAGCCAAAACTGCACCGAAAAAGACAGGGTTAGCGCGATTAAAAAGACAATGGTAAAGCTATTCATAAGCGGGATTCTTCAAAGTTTAGGGGGTCATGTCGGACTGTCCTGCCCGCCACCCTTCGGGTAAATGCAAATTCGCTCCCGGCGGATTAGTGACGTACAGATTAGCCAATGCTACACTAACCGCCACCTTCAATACAATGGAATCAACAAATGACGCAGGATCCCTCGCATCTTATCTGGATAGACCTTGAAATGACCGGACTCGATCCTGACAGCGATTTGATCATCGAGATTGCTACGATTGTTACCAATTCAAACTTGAATATTTTGGCCCAAGGCCCGGTGCTGGCCGTGCATCAGTCCGATACGGCATTGGCGGCAATGGACGACTGGAATCAGCACCACCACGGACAATCCGGCTTAATCGCACGCGTCAAAGCTTCATCTATTGATGCGACGGAAGCCGAACAGCAAACGCTTGAATTTTTAAAGCAATGGGTGCCGGCAAATGCCTCGCCGATTTGCGGGAACAGCATCGGTCAGGACAGACGCTTTTTATATCGCTACATGCCCAAACTGGAAGCGTATTTCCATTACCGCAACATCGACGTGTCAACGATCAAAGAGCTGGCCGCCCGATGGGCACCCGAAGTCAAAGAAGGCTTTAAAAAACAGTCGTCGCATCAAGCCCTGGACGACATTATCGAGTCGATTGAAGAGCTGCGTTATTACCGCGAGCACTTTATTAAGTTCTAGCTTATGAATCAAATATTTGCAGTTGCGCTGGGCGGATCATTCGGTGCTGTGGTGCGGTTCCTAGTTTCATCGGGGATTTACCAGTGGCTGGGGCGTGGATTTCCTTATGGAACTTTAGTCGTCAACGTGATCGGCTCATTTCTGCTAGGTCTACTGACCGAAACACTGATTCTGCAACGCATTACCCTCACCTTTGAATACAGAGCGGCGATTTTAATCGGCTTTATCGGCGCGTTTACAACCTTCTCCACGTTTTCGCTGGAAACTTTTTACCTGATAGAACAAGGCAATCTGACCAAGGCGGCGTTGAATATCTTCGGCAGTGTCACCGCTTGTATCTTTGCGATTTGGATCGGCTTGCTGTGCGGCAGAGGCTTGTTTTTTTATTCGGACGGCGTGATTCATTGGTCGGGCGGCGAGATTCCGTATGCGTTGATGATCATTAACGCGATATTCGCTTTTTTGATCAGTTTGCTGGCGACCATTTTATTGCAGAAAGTGGCGTTATCTGTGGAATACCGTGTCGTGCTGACGGTGATCATGGTCGGTGTTTTTTTGACCCTGTCCGGTTTATATTTATTGCTGTATTTGGTGGAACACGGTTATTCATTCGAGACCCATTTGAACTTAATGCTGGGCACTTTTGTCGGCAATAGTTTGGTTTGTATTTTGGTGATTTGGATGGGTTTGCTGTTGGGCAAGCAGATTTGAGAGACAAAAGGCGAAAGGCAAAAGTGGAGTAGGGTACGCTGTGCGTACCATTAATCGCCGAAAGGTACGCACAGCGTACCCTACAATATTTTTAATTTAAAATTTAAAGGTAACAACGCAATCATGTTAGATCCCCGCTTATTCAGAACCGAACTGGCTTTTGTTCAGAAACAATTAAACCGGCGTTCATTTGATTTTAACCCCGAGTATTATTCCGAACTGGAAGCCCGACGCAAAGGCATTCAGGTTAAAACCCAGGAGCTACAAAACGAACGCAACAGCAGCTCAAAAGCGATCGGCATCGCCAAAGCCAAGGGCGAAGACGTGCAGCCGCTGTTGGATCAGATTCAGCATTTGGGCGACGAGCTAAAAGCCGCAGAAACTGAATTGTCAGATATTCAGGCAAAAATGACCACTTTGATGGAAGGCATCCCCAATCTGCTTGATGAGTCCGTGCCGAACGGCAAGAGTGAAGACGACAATCTCGAAATCAGCCGCTGGGGTGAGATCCCGAGCTTCGATTTCGAGCCCAAAGACCATGTCGATTTAGGCGCAAAAATAGGCATGGATTTCGAGTTGGGCGCCAAAATCGCCAGCGCCCGGTTTGTGGTATTAATCGGGCCGCTGGCGCGCTTGCAACGCGCCATTATCCAGCTGATGCTCGACACCCATACCGCCGAGCACGGCTACAACGAAACTTACGTGCCTTTCTTGGTCAATGCCGACAGCTTGCGCGGCACCGGGCAATTGCCCAAGTTTGAAGCCGACTTGTTTAAGGCCAGCGACGACCCCGCCTTATACTTGATCCCTACCGCCGAAGTGCCGGTCACCAATATCGTCCGAGACGTGATTATCGACGCCAAAGACCTGCCGCTTAAATTCGTCTGCCATAGCCCCTGTTTCCGCAGCGAGGCTGGGGCTTATGGCCGCGATGTCAGAGGCATGATCCGCCAGCATCAATTTGAAAAAGTCGAGATCGTCCAAATTGTAAAACCCGAAGATTCAGCCCAGGCACATGAAGATTTAACAAATCATGCGGAAGCTATATTGAAAAAGCTCAACCTGCCTTATCGCAAGATGCTGTTATGTGCAGGTGACACCGGTTTTTCATCAACCAAAACCTACGACCTGGAAGTGTGGCTGCCGGGACAAGGCGCTTATCGGGAAATATCCTCGTGCAGCAACTTTAAAGACTTCCAGGCGCGCCGTCTGCAAGCACGCTGGCGTAACCCGGAAACCGGCAAACCCGAATTGGTGCACACGCTAAACGGCTCCGGCCTGGCGGCGGGCAGAACCCTGATTGCGGTGATGGAAAACTATCAGGATGCCCAAGGGCGCATTCGTATTCCCAACGCATTGCGGCCTTATATGGGCGGCTTGGAAATTATTGAATAGCTGTGTTGTAAAGCTTAATAGGGTATTGCACTGAAATAGGAGATTATCATTCGGCGCAATACGAAACACCCAAAGCAGGCATTTTGGGCGAAGCGGCTATTGCCCTGCCGCCTTGCGATACCAATAAGCCGCTTTGGTATCATCCTGCGCCACCCCTAGCCCCATTTTGTACTTAACGGCTACATTGTATTGAGCCTTTGCATCACCCTGCTCCGCTGCTTTGAGATACCAATTAAACGCTTGCGTATGATCCTGCGCTACGCATTGGCCCAGTTCGTACATCAGACCTAATTTAAACTGCGCTTTTGCATACTCTTGTTCGGCTAGGTACTGATAAAGCGATAAGGCTTTTTCATACCGGCCTTGGTCGTGGAAATCATTGGCACGTTGAAATACAACATCAGCATTCTCAGTACTTGAAGGAGGCGGTTGCTGGGTGTATTCGCGTTGTCTTTTATAATTTTGATAGTCCTGTTGTTCTGTGGTCTTGTCAGTTTCGTCAAATTGCGACTTTTTATTCTGCCGCTTGGCTTCAGACTCCTGCTCTCGAATCCAAATATTATGTGCAGCGCGCTTATCCGGGTCGATTAATACCCCATAGGAAGCATTCACCAGCTTAATAATCCTTTCAGCTTCCTCGTTGCTGCCCTGAAATTTATCGGGATGAAAAGTTTGGCAAAGAGCCTTATAAGCCGCCCTGATAACACTGATGGGAGCGTCTCTTGTGACTTTTAAGTTGTCGTAATGGGTGCGCATGTTAGCCATAAAACTAATTATTATTTTATTGTGATCAGAAACCTTCACAATTATAACTGTTTTTAGTTGCCGCATTAACCACAAAAACGCATCCTTCAGATGATCCCATATAACAGTCCTGCAAATGCATATTTTGCTGTTAACGCATAAAACTACGCCGCAAATACTGTAAAATTACCCGGTAAGGTGCAAAAAATATTATCATTCTAAGGGCTAGAGAACTAACTGAGAGCTTGCAAACATGATTGAACTGGAAAAATTCAAATTAATGGCTATTGCTTTGGCGATAGGCTTACTCATTGGCCTGGAGCGTGGCTGGCAATACCGTAACAACGGCGAAGGCTCGCGTATCGCCGGTTTGCGCACGCATGGTTTGATCAGCT
>JBCKWO010000112.1:0-4103 GCA_038922535.1 Methylobacter sp.
GGCAGCATAGGCTCGCTATGGTGGTTATGGGCCTGGGCCATATTGATGAGTTTTTCGCTGCTGATGAGCTGGCTTTTTCCTACCGTGATCGCGCCGTTATTCAATAAGTTCACCCCGATGGAAGACGGCTCGTTAAAGGATCGGATTCAGGGCTTGTTGGCCCGTTGCGGTTTTAACAGTCAAGGCATCTTCATCATGGATGGCTCCAAGCGTTCAGGCCACGGCAACGCCTACTTCACAGGCCTTGGCAACAACAAGCGCATCGTATTTTACGATACCTTGGTTAATTCTTTAGAAGATGAAGAGTTGGAAGCGATACTGGCTCACGAGCTGGGGCATTTCAAATGCAAACACACCATTAAGATGTTGATTGCCACCGCCATCATGAGTCTGATCAGTTTTGCGGTTTTAGGTTGGCTGATTGATCAGCAATGGTTCTATAACGGGCTGGGCGTCAAGCTGCCGTCCCATGCTGCTGCGCTATTGTTGTTCATGCTGGTGTCCTCATCGTTTACCTTTTTTATGCAGCCGGTCAGCGCCTATTTTCAACGCAAATTTGAATTTGAAGCGGATGATTTTGCCTCAAGCCATGCCAAAGCCGAAAAGCTAATCAGCGCCTTAGTCAAATTGTTTGAAGAGAACGCCAGCACCTTAACCCCCGATCCTTTGTATTCGGCTTTTCATTACAGCCACCCGCCTGCGGCAATCCGTATTGCCAATTTAGAATCCAAAATACGCCCCGCGTCGTAATGGCTGAGTTAATCGAAGGCCTGGTCATCTCCCATTTAGGTCAGGGTATTGCGGTTGAACACGACGATAAGATTGTGCTTTGCCAGACGCTGCGAAAGCTTGACACCGTTGCCGTCGGCGACCGGGTTTTATGGACGCAATCCTCGCCTGATCAAGGACGCATAGAAGAAATTCTGCCCCGGCGTTCGCTATTGATGCGTCCATCCAGAAACGGCAAGGTTCGCCCGGTCGCGGCCAATATCGACACCGTTTTTGTGGTCTTTGCGGTCGAACCCTACTGCGATTTTTTACTGATAGACCAGTATTTGGCTATTTGCGAAAACCGCAATATCGATGCGGCGCTGGTATTGAATAAAACCGATCTGCCACAATCGGCCGGTATTGAGCAGGAGCTGCTGAACTATACCCATCTGGGCTATGCTTTATATCGAGTTAGCGCTACAGCGGCCTCGGGGCTTGATGAGTTAAAACTGGCTTTGAAAGACCAGGTCAGCATTTTAGCGGGGCAATCCGGCGTCGGTAAATCATCGATAACCAACGCGATCATCCCCGACAAGGAGCTGAAAACCAACACGGTTTCGGCTATTACCAAACACGGGCGGCACACCACCACCGCAGCGACTTTGTACCACATGGCTCAAGGCGGTGATTTGATCGACAGTCCCGGTGTTGCGATATTCGGTCTGGCAGGTTTATCCGAGCAACAATTGGCTTACGGTTACCGCGAGTTTCAGCCGTTGATTGAGCAGTGTCAGTTTAAAAACTGCCGTCATTTGGTTGATAAAGGTTGCAAGGTGCGGGTAGCAGCGGAAAACGGCGATATTTCCATGACCCGGTATCAGCGGTTTTTAAAGCTGAGGGAAAAAATGCCGACGGCGTTTCCCTGATAAGCTTGTATCGTCATATAAACTGGCAAATAAAGCCATATTTGCTTACAATACGCGGTTTTGTTAGTCTTTTCGGTAACTATTTAAGTACAGAAAGCCGTTTTTTATATCACCAGGGATGGTGTGTATGCCGGTCTGTATGCACAAACGAACCCATCAAACACGAGAACTATGGAACAACACACTCTTACCCTTGGCATCCCCGGCTTTAACTATCCCGATTTATATGATTCTGCACGTCTAAAAGAGTTGCTGGATGTGTTTGATGCGTCGGTTGAACGCCATGATTCGCAACTGCATAGTGAGTTCCAAGTCTATCGCCAGAATCAGGGTGAAGGATTGTCGCCGGAGGCTATTTCCGATCTGATAGTGCGGATGGGGCCTTATGTCGGGCAGTTTGTCGCCAAACTTTTTAATGTCTCCGAGCAACATCAGGCTCAGGGTACAAAAATCAAGGACGAAATCGACAGCATTTTTACCTTTAAAAATGAAGTGGTCGATAAGCTGGCGTTTTTCTTTAAAGGCCAGGATGCCAGTGAATGGGCTATTCCTTCGATCCTGAACCGTTTTGATTTGCTGGTTGACGCGGGTTTTCCCGAAGCCAATCAGGATGATGATCCCGAGCGGCGGGTAGCAAGAGTCGGCGCGGCTATCGGCTTGCTGTACAGTCATTACAAGCGGGTTGCCAAGGGCAAGGATAGCGATTACGACAATGCCGATCTAGTCGCCGAAGCCTTGCGCGCAAAACTTGCCGCACACGAAGAAGCGGCTACCGAATTTGACGACATCATCAGCCTGCAAGAGCCGGCTGAATTTATCAATAGCCTGATGGATATCGTGCTGCGTTGGAGTTTTGTTGCTCAACAGGATAACGATATAGTGGCAAGCTGGCCGAGTTTCAAACTCCCGCAAAAACGTGACCTCGACAATCTGGTTGAACATGAGCTGGTGGATCGTGGCGAGTTTAAGGCCTGGATGGGCGAGCAGAAGCACCGTCGCCGTCGCGATGGTTTTAAACTGACTGACCCACGTTTTAACCAGCGGCAGGTGTTGTCCGAAGTTAATCACTGCATTTACTGCCACAAGAACGATACCGATTCATGCTCCAAAGGTATGCGCAATAAAAAAACCAATACCTTCAAAGTCGACCGGTTGGGCGTGGCCACGACCGGTTGCCCGCTGGATGAAAAAATCTCGGAAATGCATCTGGTCAAACGTGGCGGCGACAATATCGGCGCGTTGGCGATTATTATCATCGACAACCCAATGTGCCCCGGCACCGGTCACCGTATTTGCAATGATTGCATGAAAGGTTGTATCTATCAAAAAACCGATCCGGTCGATATTCCGCAAATTGAAACCAATGTGCTGACCGATGTGTTGTTCATGTCCTACGGCTTTGAAATATACGGCTTGCTGACTCGCTGGAATCCATTAAACGTCAAGCGCCCGTACATGCTGCCTTACAACGGCAAAAACGCACTGGTGGTCGGTCTTGGTCCCGCTGGTTATACCATGAGCCATTATTTGTTAAATGAAGGCTTTGGCGTTGCCGGAATTGACGGCTTAAAGCTGGAGCCGTTGCCAGTTGAATTGACCGGCGACAGTGACAATCTGCCTGCGCCGATCGTGAATTTTCAAGACCTGTACGAAGATTTGGACAAGCGCATCCTGGCCGGTTTCGGCGGTGTGGCTGAATACGGCATTACCGTGCGCTGGGACAAGAATTTTCTGAAAGTCATTTACCTGACCTTGCAACGGCGCGAGACGTTCCGCGCTTACGGCGGGGTGCGTTTTGGCGGAACGATTACCATTGAAGACGCATGGAAGATGGGCTTCGACCATATTTGTATGGCCTCCGGTGCCGGTAAGCCGACGGTCATCGATATGAAAAATAACATGATACGCGGCATACGCACAGCTTCGGATTTTTTGATGGGCTTGCAGTTAACGGGAGCAGCTAAGGCTTCTTCGCTGGCAAATTTGCAGGTACGATTGCCTGCCGGCGTTATCGGCGGCGGCTTGACCGCTATGGATACCGCAACCGAATTGATGGCGTATTATCCGGTGCAGGTGGAAAAAATCCTGCATCGTTATCAAACGCTGGTTGACGTGTATGGCGAGCAAACCGTGCGCAGCCGTTACGACCAGGAAGAAACCATCATTCTCGATGAATTCCTGGCACACGGCAAAGCCATAACCGCCGAGCGCCAACGAAGCGATGCCGAGAGTGAACAGCCCGACTTCCAACCGCTGGTGGAGTTGTGGGGCGGCGTCACGCTGTTTTATCGTAAAGGCATTCACGATGCGCCTGCGTACCGTCAAAACCACGAAGAAATTGCTAAAGCGCTGGAAGAAGGCATCGCCTTGGCCGAAGGGTTGAGTCCACTCGCCGCACAAGTCGACGAATACGGACACTTAAATGCGGTAGATTTTGAAAAACTGGTTTTGGAAGACGGCCGCTGG
>JBCKWO010000113.1:0-4016 GCA_038922535.1 Methylobacter sp.
CACAAAAATCGGCGTCTGAAGGTGAAGCGTCCGGCGCTCATGCTTCTTCATCGGAACCTGCGGTCGATGACAGTGTCGTCGATGCCGAGTTTGAAGAAGTTAAAGACGACGATAAGAAGTAAAGATAAATCTAGAGGGTAAGACTCTCCCTAAACCTTAACTTAAGCCATAAAACCACGAAGAACACGAAGCTCACGAAGAAAAAACTTCGGGTTCCTTCGTGTTCTTTTTCTGGTTTATTAATCATCGATTATTAATTGAATAGACCGGTAAGCCGCTTAAGAATTACAGCATATGAAAGCTTATCAGACGGTGTTTGGGCTAAAGCTATTGTGCCGTACCGTGCTAACATTGGGTGCAGTTTTTAAACTTAAAAGGACGCCGTTATGACCTCAGTTACTTTTGATACGCTTGAGCTGACTACTCTCCTTAGAGATTCTGGAATTGAGCAGCAACAAGCCGAAGCGATAGTAAAAACCATTGCCCACGCACAGGATTCTTTGGTAACTAAGGTGTACCTTGATTTAAAGTTTGAAAAAGAACTTTCGCCTGTTCGCACCGATTTGGCGGCATTAAAGTGGATGATGGCCGCCTTACTTGCAACTAATATATCGCTGGTGATTAAAGCTTTCCTTTGATTTTAATCGTTAAGGAACATGCACGAAATAACGTGAGCAAGTTAACTCGTAACGAATAAAGCTTGGCGATGTACGTTCCCAACGTAGACATTGGCAACAAGTGAGAAAACAGACAATGATAATCACCCATCCAACAATAGACTATTGAACCATGGCAAAAGAAGATTTTTACAAGCTTCTCGGTGTAGACAGAAACGCCAGTGATGCAGAAATTAAGAAAAGCTATCGCAGCAAGGCGATGAAGCATCACCCAGACAGGAATAAAGACAATCAGGTCGAAGCCGAGGCTAAGTTTAAGCAGATTAAAGAGGCTTACGAAATTTTATCCGACCCAAAAAAGCGCTCGGCTTATGACCAATTTGGCCATGCCGGAGTTGATGCTTCGATGGGCGGCGGGCGTTCCGGCGCAGGCGAAAGTTTCAGCGATATTTTTGGCGATATTTTCGGCGGCGGAAGACAACAGCGGAGCAACGTCCAGCGTGGTTCGGATTTGCGTTACAACCTGGAATTATCGCTTGAAGAAGCCGTATTCGGCACCGATGCCAAAATCCGCGTGCCGGTGCTGGTATCCTGCGGCGAATGTAAAGGTTCCGGCGCCAAAAAAGGCTCCAGCCCCGTCATCTGTTCGACCTGCCACGGCCACGGCCAAGTCAGGATGCAGCAGGGCTTCTTTTCGGTTCAACAAACCTGCCCAACCTGTCGCGGTTCCGGCAAACAGATCAAAGACCCTTGCGGTGGATGTTACGGTCAAGGCCGGATTCAAGAAAATAAAACCCTGTCTGCAAAAATACCGGCAGGCGTCGATACCGGCGACCGTATCCGCTTGGCCGGAGAAGGCGAAGCGGGAGAGCACGGCGGCCCGGCAGGCGATCTTTATATCCAGGTTCAGGTAAAAGACCATCAGATTTTTACCCGCGACGGCGCAAACTTATATTGCGAAGTGCCGATCAGCTTCCCTACCGCCTGTCTGGGCGGCGAACTGGCCGTGCCTACCTTAAACGGTAAGGTGCTGTTGAAAGTCCCCGCCGAAACCCAAACCGGAAAATCATTCAGGTTGCGCGGTAAAGGCGTCAAGCCGGTCAGGGGCGGAGCCGTCGGCGATTTGCTATGCAAGGTACAGGTCGAAACGCCCGTGCATCTGACCAAAGAACAAAAAGCCTGGGTTGAGCAACTCGGCGAATCCTTATCGGGCGGCGGCAAACATCACAGCCCGCAAGAGTCGTCATGGACCGACGGCGTAAAAAGCTTTTTCGATAAATTAACAGGATAAGTCATGATGCGTATTGCTGTAGTAGGCGCTTCCGGCCGCATGGGGCTTTGTTTGATTAAAGCGGCGGCGCTGGCAAAAAATGCCGAACTGGCCGTTGCCGTATCTCGTCCCGACAGCCTTGCCATAGGCCGGGACGCAGGCGAATTGGCAGGCATCAGCGTGGTCGGTATTAAAGTCGTCGATAACTTGGCGGCCGTTGTCGATCAGTTCGATGTATTGATCGATTTTACCCGTCCCGATGCATCGATGACGTTTATCGAGATTTGCCGTGAGGCCAGGAAAAAACTGGTCATCGGCACCACCGGTTACAGCGATGCGCAAAAAGCCGTGATTAGCGAGGCAGCTAAAGACGTGGCGATAGTGATGGCCCCCAACATGAGCGTCGGCGTAAACCTGACGCTCAAATTACTGGCTTTGACCGCCAAAGTCATGGGCGATTACACCGATATTGAAATAATAGAAGCCCACCACCGGCATAAAGTCGATGCGCCTTCCGGCACCGCATTGCGCATGGGCGAAGTGATAGCCGACGCCTTAGGCCGGGATTTAAAAGCTTGCGCGATTTACGGCAGAGAAGGCAATACCGGCGAGCGCGATAGAAAAACCATCGGTTTTTCAACCATTCGTGCCGGGGACATCGTCGGCGAACATACCGTGATGTTTGCCGACGACGGCGAGCGGGTGGAAATCACCCACAAAGCCACCAGCCGCATGACCTTTGCCAACGGTGCAGTCAGGGCGGCAGCTTGGTTGGCGGATAAAGAAAATGGTTTGTACGATATGCAGGATGTTTTGGGGCTAGTTTAAACATCAGTCATTAGGCGCTATGCGTATTGACCGTCATGCTAAAATCCAAAAACGTAAATTAATTGATAAATCAGCTTCCCATTTAAGCCGGGACAGATGCGAGGCTTAACCGTTCGCTTGTCGAAGGGTGGACAGTTAAGCCGCTCATGGTTTATTTTCTTCGCTTGAAGCTAGGCAAGATGAAGGCGTTGAGCAGGCATGAGCTGAATTAGCTGAAAAACGGTTTCAAGAGCTGATTTCCGGTAAGATTGAATCGGTCTCTTGGGACGATATAAAGCAAAGAGATCGCGTAGGGTATGCTTGAAAAATCCGAGCAGAGGGAGCAAGTTCAAGGGTCCGTTCATGGCGGATTGCTAGCGCGAATCCGCCTTACAGCGTTTCTTTGTTCACGCGAATGATGTGGTAATTTTTTGGTGATTGGCGGTTTGCTCGGTAACTGCTCCTGCGTTGCTCTACCGCGTTTGCCTCATCTAAACACATTGCAAGCTACGCCCTCGTGGATTCAGCCCAATTTTCAATCTGCAAGCCATCTACGCGAACGAATTCCCGCTCGTTGTTGGTAACGAAGATCCAGCCTTCTGATCGTGCATGGGCTGCAAGCCAAAGATCGTTGTTGCCGACACCCTGTCCGCTACTTTGCAGGGTTGCGCGGATTTGTCCATAGTGCTCTCCAGCGACCTCAGGGAGAGGGACAACCTGGATCACCCCCTCAAGTTGGTTGATAGCCGCCAACGCACGTTCGCGGGACTGGCTTTTTTCCGCGCCGAAACGCAGTTCGCCCAAGGTGATCACCGACATGGCCAGTTCGGAGGCGGGATGTCGGGCGAAGCGTTCGCGCACGGCTGGTGGGTTATGCTTGGCGATGTAGATGCAGATGTTGGTGTCCAGCAGGTAGCGCATCCCCATTAAAGCTCTTCCCTTTGTTGAGGCGGACTGTCGTCACGTCCATCCGCCATAAAATCATCCGGCAGACTGGCTAAGGCATCAAAGATAGCAGCGGCGTTGGCCGAATGTTCGCGCAGGACGATTTCCTCCCCACGACGAAAAATCTCTACCCGATCGACTTCCAGGCGGAATTCTTTGGGCAGCCTAATGGCCTGGCTGTTGCCAGATTGGAATACGCGAGCGTAGGTCATGATTATCTCCTGATGCAATTGTATGCACAGGCTGTAGATACATTGGGTGTTATTGTCAATGGATGTGAAAGTGGTCGAACCGCTGGAATTTGCGCTGATCCAGAATCATTACACGACTTTATCCGACACACGGGGTCAGACTGTGCAACACTTTGCCTGCGTTTT
>JBCKWO010000114.1:0-3991 GCA_038922535.1 Methylobacter sp.
GGACAAATAATATTTATGGGGGATTATGAGAATTGTTGATCAATTTTCTGAATATAGAGTGATGGTTTACAATATTGACGAGTAAGTTCGCCTCTCGGTAATTGCTCCTGCATAATCCACATGGATGTGGTGAATGCAGATATTGCAGGAGCAAATATCTGTCCATGCAGTCGTGAAGATGGCGCACAAATACACAGGATGAAAAATAAGCACATGAAAAAATTAAAATGCGCGGTCATCGGTACCGGTTATCTAGGTAAGTTTCACGCAGAAAAATATGCGTCATTGCCTGATTGCGAGCTGGTTGCCGTTGTCGATATTAATGAGGCGACGGCTAAAGAAGTCGCCGAAAAACACGGTGCAGCAGCGCTGACCGGCTATCAATCCCTGTTAGGTGAGGTTGATGCCGTCAGCATCGTTGTGCCTACGACCTTGCATCATAAGGTGTCTAAAGATTTCCTCAATGCCGGTGCCCATGTGCTGGTTGAAAAACCGATCACCGTGACGGTTGCAGAAGCCGATGAGTTGATCGCCATTGCCGAGCAAAGAAATTTGATTTTGCAGGTGGGACATCTGGAACGGTTTAACCCGGCGGTATTGGGTCTGGACAAGGAAGAAAAACCGCTGTTTATTGAATCCCACCGGCTGTCGCCGTTTAATCCGCGCGCCAATGATGTCAGCGTAGTACTGGATTTAATGATCCATGACATCGATATTATTTTAGCCTTGGTCGACTCCGAGGTTGAACGCATCGATGCCAGCGGCACGGCGGTGTTAACGCAAGGCACTGATATTGCGAATGCCCGGTTGCAGTTTAAAAACGGTTGCGTGGCTAATGTGACGGCCAGTCGGATCAGCATGAAGATGGAGCGAAAAATGCGCATGTTCAGGCCGTCGTCCTATGTCTCTGTGGATTTCCAGAATCGTGTGTTAACCAAACATCGCACAGGTAAAGGAGAAATGTTCCCCGGCATTCCGGAAATAGAAACGGAAGAATCCATTTTCGAAAGCGGCGATGCGCTGCTCGAAGAAATCAAGCATTTCGTTAATTGCATTCGTACTGGCGACAACCCTCTGGTTTCCGGCGTGGCGGGAAGAAGGGCGCTAGAAACGGCGATAGCTATTACCCGGTTATTGGGCGATAAATAGGCGAAAGGATCACGGCGAAAGGCGGGGAGCTGAAGCGTCCGTCATGGCATTCCCATAGTAGGAGGGGGATGATAAAAAATACCATCAAAAGGTAAATGCAAAGGTAATAAAACATTGCATAGTTCCCACGCCCCGGCATGGGAACTCAGTACGCAACGCTGGAGCGTCCACCACTGCATTCCCACGCCGGAGCCCTTCGACAAGACTCAGGACAGGCGTGGGAACGATAAAATAAACAATAGGCAATGAAAACATGATACCAATGGTAAACTTGAAGGCTCAATATGTTGACATTAAAGATGAAATTGAGCGTGGTCTGGCTGAAACAATCCAAAATTGTTCGTTTATATTAGGCCCTAATGTTCAGGCCTTTGAAAAAGAAGCGGCTGCCTATTTGGGTGTTAAACATGCCATTGGAGTGGCGTCGGGAACCGATGCACTGCATCTGGCCTTGATTGCAGAAGGCATCGGCGCAGGCGATGAAGTGATCACCACCGCATTCACCTTTATTGCTACGGCGGAAGCGATTAAATATGTCGGTGCGATTCCCGTTTTTGTCGATATAGACCCCAAGACTTTTAATATCTCGCCGGAAGCCATAGAAAAAGCTATTACCCCAAAAACCAAAGCGGTGATGCCGGTACATTTGTTCGGTCAACCGGCGGACATGGCGGCAATTAAGCAGCTATGCGACCAACATAATTTAAAGCTCATCGAAGATTGCTGCCAGTCTTTCGGCGCAACCATCAACGGCAAACAAACCGGCGCTATCGGCGATTCAGCCGGGTTTAGTTTTTTTCCCAGCAAGAATCTGGGTGCATTCGGCGATGGCGGCCTAGTCGTCACCAACTCCGACGAGACGGCGGCAAAGCTTAACATGCTGCACAATCATGGTTCGGCTGTCCGTTATTACCATGACGTGATCGGCTATAACAGCCGTCTTGATGAACTGCAGGCGGTGATATTAAGAGCCAAATTAAAACGTATCGATCAATACAATCAGGACCGCCGTCATGTCGGGCGTCTTTATTCGGAGTTGATGGCCGATTTGCCGCTGACTATCCCGTTTGAAGACGGGCTGGGTGAGCATGTTTATCATCAGTACACGCTATTATGCGACCGCCGTGACGAGGTGATGAAAGCCTTGCAGGAACAACAAATTTCCTGCGCCGTGTATTATCCTGTGCCCTTGCACCGGCAAAATGTGTTCAAGCAGGAATACGCCGCCGTCAGTTTGCCGGTGACGGAATTTGTAGCAGCCAACTGTTTGTCGCTGCCGATTTGCCCGTCTCTTGAGGATGACACCGTTAGGGAGATAGTGGCGGTTATTCGGGGTGTTTTGACCACATAAAATCATGTAGGGTACGCTGTGCGTACCATTTCCAGCTAAAAAGTTACGCACAGCGTACCCTACTTTGAGCCTGAAACCTTGCAACATAAACCACTAACTATCCTATTCAGCGCCGGAGAATCATCCGGCGACCAACACGCCGCCAATATGTTTCTGGAGTTGCAAAAACAGCAGCCGGACATTAAAGGCCTCGGCATGGGCGGCACAAAAATGGCGCAGGCGGGTATTGATATTCGTTATGATTCAGCCAATATCGCGGTCATCGGTGTGGTTGAAGTCATCAATCATTATGCTGAAATCCGTCGTGCGTTAAAACTGATGCAGCAGTTGGTGGCGACCGATCGTCCCGATTTGCTGGTTTGTGTGGACTACAAAGAATTCAACTTCAAATTGGCGCGTTACGCCAAACAGCAAGGCATTAAAGTGTTATTTTACGTCAGCCCTCAAGTTTGGGCGTGGCGGCCGGGCCGGGTCAAAGCCTACGGTAAAGTCATCGACATGATGGCGGTGATATTTCCCTTTGAAACCGCTTATTACGATGCCGAAAAGGTGCCGGTGCGCTACGTGGGGCATCCTTCGGTAGACAAAGTCCATGCCCAGTATGGCAAAGATGAGGATTTAATCCGTTTCGGGCTGGATAAAAACAAGCCGATAGTTGGCTTATTGCCTGGCAGTCGCGTCAACGAAATCAAGCGCATGTTGCCGGTTATGTTGGCTGCCGCCGAAAAGGTGCAGTCTAGCTTGCCGGGTTGCCAGTTTATGTTACCGCAAGCCGATTCAATCAGTGATGCGTTGCTTGAAGGCTACATTCACCAGTCGCCGCTGGATATTAAGGTAATGAAAAACCAGCCATACGACGTCATTCAATGCTGCGATGCGGTGATGACCACTTCAGGCACTGCGACGTTGGAAATCGCCTTGTTAACCGTGCCGATGGTCATCGCCTACAAGTTGTCGCCGTTAACTTACTGGTTGGGCAGATGGTTGGTGAACACGCCGTTCATAGGCTTGCCGAATATTGTGCTAGGTAAAAGTGTAATAAAGGAACTGATCCAGCATGAGGCAACCGCCGAAAACCTAGCTGCAGAAGTCACTCGGATTCTGAGCGATAAAATCTATACCGATCAAATGCGCAGAAATCTGGAGCAGGTTAAACAGCGGCTAGGGAAGGGCGGAGGTTCAAGAAACATGGCGCAATTGGCGTTGGAGATGTTGCTGATATGATCATTAAAGTTGAAAAAACGTAGGGCGTGCCGTGCGCGCCATGGGAGTAACGATGGAAATTGGAACTGCATTTAAACTGCTGGCCTTTATGCTGTGGCCGTTCTTGCTGGTATTTTTATACTATCTATTCGATAGGAAAGGCTTCAAGAGGCATCTGGAAAAGTTTAAGCAAGACGGTTTTAAATAAACGCTGCATTTTGGATTATGGCTTTTAGTTCTGTTGCTGATACTTGTTTTATGGGCAGGGTTATCCTTTGTTAATAAATT
>JBCKWO010000115.1:0-3856 GCA_038922535.1 Methylobacter sp.
TTAATTATATTCAATTTTATGAAGATTTTTTAATAATCGCTTCCGCAATATTTGCAGGTGCTTCATTATATTTTTCAAACTGCATACTGTATGTGGCTCGCCCCTGTGTTGCCGAACGCAAATCAGTTGCATAACCAAACATTTCCGCCAATGGCACTTCGCAGCTAAGTGTTTTCCCTGATGGAGTATCCTCCATGCCTTGAATTATTCCACGCCGCCTATTGATATCACCCACAACGTCACCCATATACTCTTCAGGCGTGGCAATTTCAACTTTCATTATCGGCTCGAGCAAGACCGGACTTGCTTTCCTTGCCCCTTCCCTGAAACACATCGACCCTGCGATCTTGAAAGCTATTTCGTTCGAATCCACATCGTGATACGAACCATCAAATAAAGATACTTTCACATCCAATACAGGATAGCCAGCTAGGATACCACTTTTTAGCTGCTCTTGGATACCTTTATCTACAGCAGGTATAAATTCTTTTGGAACAACCCCGCCAACAATCTCATTGACGAACTCATACCCGGCACCCATTTCTTGCGGCTCAATGCGCAACCAAACATGCCCGTACTGACCACGACCACCGGACTGCCTTATGAATTTACTCTCTTGCTCTACGGTCTTTCGAATGGTTTCTCTGTATGCAACCTGCGGGGCGCCAACATTAGCTTCAACATTAAACTCCCGCTTCATTCGATCAACAATAATCTCAAGATGCAACTCACCCATTCCTGAGATAATTATTTGCCCTGATTCTTCATCAGTATGCACTCTAAAAGAAGGGTCTTCTTGAGCCAATTTACCCAATGCCAACCCCATCTTTTCTTCATCGGCTTTTGTTCTCGGCTCCACCGCAACAGAAATCACTGGATCAGGGAAATCCATACGCTCGAGCATTATAATGTCATAAAGATCACAGAGCGTGTCGCCCGTCGTCACATCCTTTAGACCAATGGCCGCTGCTATATCTCCAGCGAAAACCTCTTTTACTTCTTCGCGGCTATTAGCATGCATCTGCACTATACGACCAATGCGCTCTTTTTTCTTTTTTACCGGATTATAGATACTATCCCCGGAATTAAGCACACCCGAATAAACTCTAAAAAATGTCAAGGTTCCCACAAAGGGATCTGTTGCAATTTTAAATGCCAATGCTGAAAAAGGCGCATCATCATTAGCAGGACGCACCGCCTCGGTCACATCGTCTTCAAGACGACCTTTTATAGCCCCAACATCAGTCGGAGCCGGCAGATATTCAATAACCGCATCCAACATAGCCTGAACACCTTTGTTTTTAAAGGCCGAACCACAAAATGCCGGAACAATTTGATTCGCTATCGTCCGATAACGAATCCCAAACCTAATTTCTGCGTCCGATAAACACCCTTCTTCAAGGTATTTATCTAATAACTCTTCGCTTCCCTCGGCAGCCGCCTCAACCATATGCTCTCGCCACTCTTCGCAGAGCGTCAACATACCAGCCGGAATCTCCTTTTCCGTAAAGGTCATGCCCATATTGGCTTCATCCCAATAGATGGCTTTCATTTTAATGAGGTCGACAACACCCACAAAACTATCCTCAGCGCCAATCGGTAACTGCATAGGCACCGCTTTACTTCCTAAGCGACCTTTAATTTGCTCGATGACTCGCAAAAAATCGGCACCGGTGCGATCCATCTTATTCACAAACACTAATCGCGGCACACAATACTTATCTGCCTGACGCCACACTGTTTCAGATTGAGGCTCAACACCACCAACAGCACAGAAAACCGCACACGCACCATCCAAGACGCGCAATGAACGCTCAACCTCTATAGTAAAGTCAACATGACCGGGCGTATCTATAATATTTATACGATGCAGTGGGAATTGACCGTCCATTCCACTCCAAAAACAGGTCGTCGCAGCCGAGGTAATGGTGATTCCTCGCTCCTGCTCCTGCACCATCCAATCCATGGTTGCAGCACCATCGTGCACCTCACCTATCTTGTGAGATACCCCTGTATAGTAGAGTATGCGCTCTGTCGTCGTAGTTTTACCTGCATCAATATGAGCCATGATGCCAATATTTCGATAAAACCCTATGGGAGTTTTACGCGCCACAGCTATACAGCTTTAACTTTTTGATTACCAGCGATAATGGGAGAAAGCCTTGTTTGCTTCCGCCATTCTATGGGTATCTTCACGCTTTTTAGCAGCAGACCCTCTGCTTTCAAAAGCATCCATTAACTCACCAGCCAACTTAGCAGGCATGCTTCTTTCATTTCTTTTACGTGAGGCATCAATCAACCAACGCATTGCCAAAGCCATACGCCTTGAAGGACGCACCTCAACAGGCACTTGATATGTCGCACCACCCACACGGCGAGACTTAACCTCAACCCTCGGCTGAACATTTTCCAACGCTTTTGACAAGACTTCCAACGGCTCAGCATGACCCTTGCTCTCAATCACATCCAAGGCGCCATAGACAATCCCTTCCGCGATAGATTTTTTACCACTTTCCATTACCATATTCATGAATTTGGTCAACATTATGCTGCCAAACCTTGGATCTGGGATGATTTCTCTTTTTGTAGCAACTCTTCTTCTAGACATTTATATCACCAACTAACGTTTAGCCTTTAGGCCGTTTTGTTCCATATTTAGAGCGGCCACACTTTCTGTTAGCCACACCTGAAGCATCCAAGGCACCACGAACAACGTGATATCTCACACCAGGCAAATCCTTGACTCGACCACCCCTGATCAAAACCACGGAATGCTCCTGAAGATTATGCCCTTCACCACCAATGTAACTACTGACTTCGGCCCCATTGGTCAACCTAACCCTAGCTACTTTTCGTAACGCTGAATTTGGCTTTTTAGGCGTTGTCGTATAAACGCGAGTGCACACACCTCTGCGCTGAGGACAAGCCTCCAATGCAGGAACATTGCTTTTTTCTATTTTTCTAGCACGAGGCTTACGAACCAATTGGTTAATCGTGGCCATAACTTTGTTTACTCCGATATACAATTTTAACTGTCAGATAATAAATTAATCGCCACACCTAAGGCGCAACGATTAATTGCAATTCGACCAGACTCAAGCACGTTAGCTCATTTGAGCAGGGTATAGTACTTTCTAATACCCTGTAGGTCAAGATTAATTTAGAAACGAGCTATTAATGCATTTCTAAATATTTAAAGCCTGCTTAAGGGCCTCTTCTACATCCCCAGCATCTACAGCCAAAGGCATCTCACTTTCCACTATTTCATGCTGAACGGATCTGTTTTTCCTGTTTTCATGAAAAGCCAAGCCCGTTCCCGCCGGAATTAAACGACCGACAATAACGTTCTCTTTCAGCCCTTTTAAGCCATCACTTAACCCACGCACGGCCGCATCAGTCAACACGCGCGTTGTTTCCTGGAATGACGCCGCCGAGATAAATGACTCTGTCGCCAATGATGCCTTGGTAATCCCTAGCAATACAGAGTTATAACTTGCTGGAATTTTTCCTTCAACCTCCATCTTGTCATTTACCTCTCTCATGGCTGCACGCTCAACTTGATCGCCCTTCACAAACTCCGTATCACCCGATGCAGTAATTTCTACTTTTCTGAGCATTTGACGAATAATAGCCTCAATGTGTTTATCATTTATTTTCACACCCTGTAAACGATAAACATCTTGAATCTCCTTAACCAGATAGTTTGCTAACTCTTCAATTCCTCTTAATCTAAGAATATCATGCGGTGTCAACTCGCCTTCTGCTATCGTTTCTCCGATTATTGAGGGTGGTGATGTTGTTGAGCCTTTATCGGAGCGAGTGTTGGGTCGGGTTGCCGTCAATGACATCATGGATC
>JBCKWO010000116.1:0-3695 GCA_038922535.1 Methylobacter sp.
TGCCTTGCATTACCTGCGTTCCATGTGTTTTTTTAAGTTTGATTTAATAGAATTGTAAAAATTAACTGCTATAGTATCGCAAGTGCAAAACTGTTCGAGCATCACTCTCCATTAACAGAAATATTTTATGACTCACGAACTTTTACTATTGCGCCATGCCAAATCGGATTGGCCGGTTGATATGGATGATTTTTCTCGTCCCTTAAAAAAACGCGGTCGGCGTGCGGCCAAACGGGTCGGACGCTGGTTGCGCGAGCAGCATTTGACACCCGACATCATACTCAGCTCTCCGGCAACGCGTGCCCTGGAAACGGCGCAGCGGGTTTGTCGACAATTAGGCGTGAAGGAGTCAGCCATCGTCTGCGACCCACGCATTTATGAGGCGGACGCTCAAACGTTGCTGGCGGTATTAAAAACTGGCTGCCATGAGCGGCGAGTGCTGTTAGTCGGGCATAATCCCGGCATGGAAGACTTGTTGTTAAAACTAACCCCCGATATCGCCAGGGATGGTGCGTATGCCGCAAGCCAGTCTGGAACTGGCGCGGCGTCGGTTCCGTTATCTGCTAACGGCTTATGTTTGCCTACCGCCGCCTTGGCTCAACTCACTTTTGAGTGCGAATGGATAGACCTGGCTGAAGGCAGCGCCCAATTAGTTGCGCTGATTCGCCCGGATAGCTTGCCTGAATAATAAAAAATGGAAATACATTAATGTTACGACTATTCAATTTCGACCAGGGGCGACTCAAGGAACAAACGCCGTCTGAAAATAAATTCAACCAAGCGATCGCTAAAGCCGCCTGGATTGACGCCCACGATCCCAGCGACAGCGAGCGCGCACAACTGCAAGAATTTTTGCGCGCCACGCTGCCGGAATCGGATGATGTGGAGGAAATCGAGTCTTCCGCGCGTTACTTTACCGATAACACCGGCATTCATGTGCGCTCTTTATTTCTTGCCCAAAGCGAGGGACGGCACAGTACCGCGACCGTCGCCTTCATCTTGCAAAACGACCGGTTAATTACCTTACGTGAAGGCGCGTTGGCCGATTTTCGCCTGCTGCGGATGCGCGCTCGGCACGGGCAGGTAGCGGCGCATTCGCCGCAGGAACTGCTGGTGCTGATATTCGAGCAAAAGGTGGAAAACCTCGCCGATGCGTTGGAGGACATTCATCGTAAACTGGAAGACGTCAGTTATCTGGTATTGGAAGAAATAGACTCCGATCTTGAAAATGCCATTGACCAACTGGCCCAATTGGAAGACAGCAATGGTAAAATTCGGCTATGCCTGATGGATACGCAACGCTCCATAGCGTTTCTACAACGGCATTTGCGCAATCACCCCGAGTTTCAGGAAACGGCGCGGGAAATCATGCGCGACGTGGATACCTTGATGTCGCATACCACGTTTCTGTTCGATAAAATCAACTTCTTGATGGACTCGACCCAAGGCTTTATCAACATTGCCCAAAACAAGATTATTAAAATATTCTCCATTGCTGCTGTGGTATTTCTACCGCCCACTCTGGTGGCTAGCATTTACGGCATGAATTTCCAAAATATGCCGGAGCTTCATTTACAGTTGGGTTATCCGGGCGCATTGTGCTTAATGCTGCTGTCGGGAATTGCGCCTTATTGGCTTTTTAAACGAAAAGGCTGGCTGTAAGTTATCGCCGTTTTAACCCATTCGAAACAATTCTTTGACCAACAGTTCAACGCCCCAGGTTACCAATAAACCCAAAACAGCCATAGCCAATGACACGGTCATGATATTGAAATGGTTCAGTGCGGATTTGTTCATGGCGATTAACCCTTTGTAAATATTTCTAAAGGATCATTGTGTGCTGGCTACATTAAAATATGATGACACTGCGATGAAGCTTTCATAGCATGGTAATGTGATCATTTAATGTAAGGCATCAATCGCCAACTGCCCCAGCTGGGTATGATGCAGGATTTTGCCAAAAGGCCGCGTGATTTGCTCCTCACCTGTTACAAAAACCAACACCGGCGTACTGGTATGGGTTCCGGTCGCCCAGACAACCTGCTGACTTGCTGCGACAGCCTGCGCCAACAAGTTTTCGCGATTGTCTTTTTGATAGACAAAAAATTCGCCGTTAACCTCCATTTTCGGCACTGTTTTCTCGCCCAGCGAGATATGCCCGGCTCGGTACAGCGGATTGGCTTCAGTTGCCAGGATTTTTACCGCTTGCGCTTCGGTAATCTTAAATTCCGTATAGCGGTTAACCAGCTCAGCCAGCTTTAACGATGTTTGTTGATCTTTAGACAGCTTATCGAATTGACTGAAAATATCGTGATAACTCAGTTGTTGCGCATAAATCTTGTCCAATACCTCAGGATTGCCGAAATTAAAGTTGGGCTGGAATAATGCCCCGTCGGCAAATGCAGCTCCCGGTAAGCTGCGCGGTTTGGGGATGTTTACGCCGGAATAACTGAAGCCGAAGCCGCCGGTTTCATGATCGGCGGTGACGATGATCAACGTATCCTGCCGATTCTTCGCCCAATCCAGTACCGCGTTCAAGGTGTCGTTGAACCGCAGCATTTCATGTAACAGCAGTCCGGTATCATTGCGATGCGCCGCCCAATCAATTTGCCCGGATTCAATCATCAGGAAAAATCCCCGTTCGTTGCGGTCGAGAATCTTCAGCGCTTGTACCGACATTTCTTTTAACGTCGGTTGGACATGTCCGGCATCCTTGCGGTTTTGGGTTTCGACGATGCCGTTTGCCATACCCGAGTCGGCAAACAAGCCCAGCGTCTTACCGGTGGACTGTTGCAGTTGCGCCTTGTTGAACGCCAGCGTGTAACCTTTTTGTTGCGCGACGGTTAGTAGGTTTTTAGTGTCCTTACGAGACGATTTAATGTCGAAACTATTGCCGGTCAACTGCACCAATTGCTGATGCAGCAAGGAGTTTTTATCATTGGCCTGCTCGGGTAACCAATAGCTTAAACCGCCCGACAACATGACATCCGCCCCGGTTGCCAGCAAATCTTCCGGGATGCTACTTTCCTGGCTGCGGTGCGTCTGGTGTGCGGCAAAGGCGGCAGGGGTTGCATGGGTGATGCGCGTATCCGAAACCAGTCCGGTCGATTTACCCAGGCGTCTGGCTTTTTCGATAATATTTTCCTGGGGATTGCCATCTTTATCCAGCCCCAACATTTCTGCACCGGCAACTTTTCCGGTCGCCAATTGCGTTGCCGATGCCGCAGAATCGGTCACCAGCGTATCGGCGGTATAGGTCATCGAAATACCCAGCCGCCCTTGTTCCATCATCCTATCTAACGCAGTAGTGCGGCCTTCGATAACACTGTGCGGAGCCTGTCTGGCATAAGACAGCAATAAGCCGATTTGCTGCGGGCCCATGCCGTCGCCGATAATCATAATGACGTTTTTAACCTTGGCAGGCTCTGGCTTAACGCCGTCTAACGTCGTGCAACTTAGAAGCGCTGCGCTAATCAGGCAATAAGCCCAGCCTTTTTGCATTGGTATTTTCACAATCGTTTACTCCAAGATCAAATAATGGCTGAAAAAACGTGCTGGTGTTTCAGGCGACTTAATTTATGCGTATGCATTCGCGGATAACCATAATTACGAATCACGGGAATTCTATTTTATAGAACGATGCTTCATTTAGATAAAGATTATTCCACGCTGCCTGATGCCCGAACCAAACCGAC
>JBCKWO010000117.1:0-3646 GCA_038922535.1 Methylobacter sp.
AACGCATAGGTAGCCCTTATTCACGCCGCCAGCTGGTTCTACCGTCAGGCGCATCTTCCAAAATTACACCCTGCCCTTTCAAGTCGTTACGAATTTTATCGGCCAAAGCCCAGTCTTTGGCTTTTTTTGCATCGAGGCGGGACTGGATTTGTTGTTCAACATCTTCTTCCCCAAGTGCCGCTCCGCCGCTACCTTTAAGAAAAGCATCGGCCTCATCCTGCACGATTCCCAGCAAGCCGCCTAAATAGTTCAGCGTAATCGCCAGTATCGCTGCTTTTTTCTGATCGGTTTCCTTGGCTTTATTCAGTTCTCTGGCCAAATCGAACAACACCGATAATGCAACCGGCGTATTAAAATCATCATCCATCGCCTGCTCGAAACGAGCTTTATAGCTTGAGTCAACCGTCGCATCGACTACCGTTTCCACGCCGCGCAAAGCCGTGTAGAGCCTGGTTAAAGCCGCCCCCGCATCGTTCAATTGTTCATCCGAATAATTCAGCGGGCTGCGGTAATGGCTGGACAAAATAAAGAAACGGATTATTTCAGGCCGGTAACTTTTCAGCACCTCGCGCACGGTAAAAAAGTTTCCCAACGACTTGGACATTTTCTCATCATCGACACGCACAAAGCCGTTATGCATCCATAGATTGACGAACTTCTCGCCGGTCGCGCCTTCCGACTGGGCGATCTCGTTTTCATGATGCGGAAACTGCAAATCCATGCCGCCGCCGTGGATGTCGAAATGATTGCCCAGGCAGCAGGTGGACATAGCCGAACATTCGATATGCCAACCGGGACGACCCGAGCCCCAAGGAGAATCCCAAGCAGGCTCATTGGCTTTTGCCATCTTCCACAGCACAAAATCCATCGGATTGCGTTTTGCCAAATCGACATCGACCCGCTCACCGGCCTGCAAATCGTCCAGGTTCTTACCCGATAAGCGGCCATAATCCTTAAATTGAGTCACCGCATAAAACACATCGCCATTGGTACCGACATAAGCCAGATCTTTTTCCACCAAGGTCTTGATCATCGCGATAATGGCGTCGATAGACTGTGTCGCCCTCGGCTCCAGGTCGGGCGGCAACACGGCCAGCGCCCGCTCATCCGCGTGCATCGCGTCGATAAACCGCTCGGTCAACTGGTGATAATCCTCGCCATTTTCGATGGCCCGTTTGATGATTTTGTCGTCAATATCGGTAATGTTGCGCACATAGGTCAGCTCATAACCCGAATGGCGAAAATAACGCGCCACCGTATCGAACACCACCATGACCCGCGCATGACCGATATGGCAATAATCGTAAACGGTCATGCCGCAAACATACATACCGACTTTGCCTGCCACGCGTGGCTCAAATTGTTCTTTTTTTCGGGTCAGAGTGTTATATATTTTCAACATGTCATTAAAATAATTCAATTAGGCGCTATTTTTCATTGCCGCAAGTCGAGGCAGGTTAAACAAAACCGTACAATTTACCAAGCAGATGCTTCTCTTTCAAGACAAAAACACTTAAAATTTGTCCTTCGCATCACTCTACCAGGAAAACCATGCGTATTTTCATTTTATCCATGATGCTGATTTTAACCACAACACTCTCATTGCATCGACTATATCCATGCCTTCAATGACTTCGCCGAACACGGCATAACCCCAGCCGCTGGATGTCTTGCCGGTATGGTTCAAAGATGCATTATCTTTATGGTTGATGAAAAATTGGGCTGTTGCCGAATCGGGAACGTTAGTGCGCGCCATCGCTATGCTGCCGCGTTTGTTCTGCAAACCATTATCAGCTTCGTTCTTGATGGGATCATGAACCGCTTTTTGATTGAAATCAGTATCAAAGCCGCCGCCTTGCACCATAAATCCGGGGATGATGCGATGGAAAATAGTGTTGCTGTAAAAGCCTTCGTTAACGTAAGTCAGAAAATTTGCCGATGAAATAGGCGCTTTTTCGGAATTCAGCTGAATAATGATGTCACCCAGAGAGGTTGTTAATTTAACTTTTGATGGTGTATCGGACATAAGGTTTTCCGTTGCAAATGAGAGTGTTGTGGTTAAAATCAGCATCATGGATAAAATGAAAATACGCATGGTTTTCCTGGTAGAGTGATGCGAAGGACAAATTTTAAGTGTTTTTGTCTTGAAAGAGAAGCATCTGCTTGGTAAATTGTACGGTTTTGTTTAACCTGCCTCGACTTGCGGCAATGAAAAATAGCGCCTAATTGAATTATTTTAATGACATGTTGAAAATATATAACACTCTGACCCGAAAAAAAGAACAATTTGAGCCACGCGTGGCAGGCAAAGTCGGTATGTATGTTTGCGGCATGACCGTTTACGATTATTGCCATATCGGTCATGCGCGGGTCATGGTGGTGTTCGATACGGTGGCGCGTTATTTTCGCCATTCGGGTTATGAGCTGACCTATGTGCGCAACATTACCGATATTGACGACAAAATCATCAAACGGGCCATCGAAAATGGCGAGGATTATCACCAGTTGACCGAGCGGTTTATCGACGCGATGCACGCGGATGAGCGGGCGCTGGCCGTGTTGCCGCCCGACCTGGAGCCGAGGGCGACACAGTCTATCGACGCCATTATCGCGATGATCAAGACCTTGGTGGAAAAAGATCTGGCTTATGTCGGTACCAATGGCGATGTGTTTTATGCGGTGACTCAATTTAAGGATTATGGCCGCTTATCGGGTAAGAACCTGGACGATTTGCAGGCCGGTGAGCGGGTCGATGTCGATTTGGCAAAACGCAATCCGATGGATTTTGTGCTGTGGAAGATGGCAAAAGCCAATGAGCCTGCTTGGGATTCTCCTTGGGGCTCGGGTCGTCCCGGTTGGCATATCGAATGTTCGGCTATGTCCACCTGCTGCCTGGGCAATCATTTCGACATCCACGGCGGCGGCATGGATTTGCAGTTTCCGCATCATGAAAACGAGATCGCCCAGTCGGAAGGCGCGACCGGCGAGAAGTTCGTCAATCTATGGATGCATAACGGCTTTGTGCGTGTCGATGATGAGAAAATGTCCAAGTCGTTGGGAAACTTTTTTACCGTGCGCGAGGTGCTGAAAAGTTACCGGCCTGAAATAATCCGTTTCTTTATTTTGTCCAGCCATTACCGCAGCCCGCTGAATTATTCGGATGAACAATTGAACGATGCGGGGGCGGCTTTAACCAGGCTCTACACGGCTTTGCGCGGCGTGGAAACGGTAGTCGATGCGACGGTTGACTCAAGCTATAAAGCTCGTTTCGAGCAGGCGATGGATGATGATTTTAATACGCCGGTTGCATTATCGGTGTTGTTCGATTTGGCCAGAGAACTGAATAAAGCCAAGGAAACCGATCAGAAAAAAGCAGCGATACTGGCGATTACGCTGAACTATTTAGGCGGCTTGCTGGGAATCGTGCAGGATGAGGCCGATGCTTTTCTTAAAGGTAGCGGCGGAGCGGCACTTGGGGAAGAAGATGTTGAACAACAAATCCAGTCCCGCCTCGATGCAAAAAAAGCCAAAGACTGGGCTTTGGCCGATAAAATTCGTAACGACTTGAAAGGGCAGGGTGTAATTTTGGAAGATGCGCCTGACGGTAGAACCAGCTGGCGGCGTGAATAAGGGCTACCTATGCGTT
>JBCKWO010000118.1:0-3521 GCA_038922535.1 Methylobacter sp.
GTCTTTTGTCGAGGGCTGGCGCGAGTTTTTAACTGTAACTAAAGTGGTGGGCAGTATATAATCCTACGGTTTTATTCAATCATTTACTACATTCATACCGGAAAAACAACATGCTAGGTAAGTTGGTTAGATTTGTTATAGGGAGCCGTAATGACAGGCTGATAAAGAAGAAAGGCGCGCTGGTCAAGAAGGTCAATGCGCTGGCTTCTGATTACGAAAAATTGTCTGATGATGCATTAAAAGCAAAAACACAGGAGTTTCGTGACCGTCTGGCGCAAGGTGAAAAACTGGACAATCTGTTACCGGAAGCGTTTGCAACCGTCAGGGAAGCGTCGACCCGAGTCTTCGGTATGCGCCATTTCGATGTGCAGTTGATTGGTGGCATGATACTTTATGACGGCAAAATTGCCGAAATGAAGACCGGTGAAGGTAAAACCCTGATGGCGACTTTGGCGGCCTATTTGAATGCTTTGCCAGGACGCGGCGTGCATGTGGTTACGGTCAACGACTATCTGGCCAAGCGTGACTCCGAATGGATGGGCAGGTTGTACAGTTTTCTGGGTCTGACTACCGGTGTGATTATCAGCCAGATGGAAAGCGACGCACGGCGCGAATCTTATGCGGCGGACATTACTTACGGCACCAACAACGAATTCGGTTTCGATTATCTGCGCGACAATATGGCTTTTAGCCTGGAGCAGAAAGTCCAGCGGGATTTAAGCTTTGCTATCGTCGATGAGGTGGATTCTATCCTGATCGATGAGGCGAGAACGCCGCTGATTATTTCTGGGCCTACCGAAGAAAGTACCGAAATATACATTAAGGTTAATAAGATTATTCCCTTCCTGACCAAACAGGAAAAAGAAGACGGGCCGGGCGATTATTCGGTTGATGAAAAAGTACGCCAGTTGTATCTGACTGAAGAAGGCCATGAACGTATTGAGCGATTGATGGTTGAACACAGTCTAATGGTGGAAGGCACCAGTTTGTATGATGCGACCAATATTCGTCTGATGCACTATCTGACGGCGTCATTGCGGGGCCATGTTTTATTTAAAAAAGACGTCGATTATATCGTCGCCAATGATCAAGTGGTTATCGTCGATGAGTTTACCGGTCGGATTATGCCGGGGCGGCGTTGGTCTGAGGGTTTGCATCAGGCGATTGAAGCGAAAGAGCAGGTCGCTATTCAAAATGAAAATCAGACGCTGGCCTCGATCACTTTCCAGAACTATTTTCGTTTGTACGAGAAGCTATCCGGCATGACCGGTACGGCGGATACCGAAGCGTTCGAGCTGAACAAGATTTATGGTCTTGAGGTTGTGGTCATTCCAACGCATCGCAATATGATTCGTCGGGATTTGGGCGACGTGGTGTTCCTGACCACCGACGAGAAATATATCGCCGTTGCTGATGATATTAAAGAGTGCGTCGAGCGTGGACAGCCGGTGTTGGTGGGAACTACATCGATTGAAAACTCCGAGCGGCTGTCCGAGTTATTGAAAAAGCAGGGCGTTAAACACGAAGTGCTTAACGCCAAGCAGCATGAGCGCGAAGCTCATATCATCGAACAAGCCGGTATGCCGGGAGCGGTCACTATCGCTACCAACATGGCTGGACGGGGTACCGATATTGTACTTGGCGGCAATCTGGAAGCGGAACTGGCGGCATTGGGCGAAGAGGCCAGTCAGGCCGATAAGGATCAAGTTCGCGGAGTTTGGCTGGAAAGGCACGAGCAGGTTATCGGCACCGGCGGTTTGCATGTGATCGGATCTGAACGTCATGAGTCGCGTCGTATCGACAACCAGTTAAGAGGCCGCTCGGGTCGTCAGGGCGATCCGGGTTCAACCCGTTTCTATCTGTCGCTGCAAGATGATTTGATGCGTATTTTTGCCTCGGATCGCGTCGCGGGTTTGATGCAGAAACTAGGCATGGGCGACGGCGAAGCTATCGAACATCCTTGGGTGACCCGATCCATCGAAAGCGCCCAGCGCAAGGTTGAAGCCCGCAATTTTGATGTACGTAAAGAAATTCTGGCTTATGACGATGTTGCCAACGATCAGCGCAAAGTTGTCTATGCGCAGCGTAATGAGCTGATGGCGGCGGAGGAGATTTCCGATATCATCACCGCGATCCGTGAGGATGTGGTTAATAATGTGATTACTCAGTATATCCCGCCCAAAACCATGATGGAGCAGTGGGACATCAAGGGTCTGGAAGAGCATTTGCAGCATGAGTTCAACGTTGAAATTCCAGTGCGTAAAATGCTGACTGACGATCACTCGTTGGTGGAAGAATCTTTGCGCAAGCGCATTATCGATATTCTGGAACAAAATCATAAAGACAAAGAACAGCAGATGTCCAAGGAAGTGTTGCAGCATTTCGAGAAGTCAGTGATGATGCAAGTGCTGGATAATAGCTGGAAAGAACATCTGGCGGCGATGGATTATTTGCGTCAGGGTATCCATTTTAGAGGTTATGCGCAAAAAGATCCCAAGCAGGAATACAAGCGCGAAGCGTTTGAAATGTTTACCAGTCTGCTTGAGCATCTTAAGTATGAAGTGATAGGCATCCTGTTTAAAGTTCAGGTCAGACAGGAAGAAGACGTTCAGGCTATCGATCAGCAAAGGCAAGCGCCGAGGGAAATGCATTTTGAGCATGCCGAGGTATCGGCTTTGGATGCTTATGAGGAATCGTTACAGGCACCCGAACCGGAAGACGTTGTTGCTTCAGAGCAGCCGTTTGTCAGAGAGGGCCATAAAGTGGGTCGCAATGATCCTTGTCCTTGCGGTTCAGGCAAAAAGTTTAAGCATTGCCACGGTAAGCTAAGTTAATTTCGTTTATTAAAGCCAATAAAAATTTGTACCACGAAGGACACGAGATTTTATTTTTTCGTGTCTTTCGTGGTTAATGCTTTCAAAATAGGTCTTCAGTCGGTTTTTCATCAGCTTGATCGGAATCGGTTGCCGCGTTGTCGGATGAGGATTCGGTCGGCACATGTTCCGCTTGAAAGAACTCCCATATCCCCCCCTTATTTGAGGCCGCAGTTAACAGGCCGGTCTCAGGATTTATATAGGCCTTCACTATGCCTTCCGGCGCTTCAAGTGGCGTTTCAGGGGTGTCTTTTAAAGCGACCTGCATAAATTCAATCCACATCGGCAATGCGGCCACGCCGCCTGTTTCACGGCTCCCTAGTGGGGAAAAATCATCATATCCGACCCATGCGCTGGCGACATTCGATTTTGTGTAGCCGTTAAACCAGGCATCGCGCTGTTCATTGGTGGTGCCCGTTTTTCCGGCAAGGTCTTGTCGGCCCAGTATCTTTGCATCGGTTGCGGTGCCATGTTGGACGACGTCTCTTAATAGTGAATTCATCAGGAAACAGGTTTGTGGCGTAATAATCCGGGGTGCATAGCTGCGCCCTAATTCCTGATCGCCAACGCAGGAAGGGCAGGCGGTTTTGGGCTTGGCCTGATAAATAATCTCGCCTTCGTTGTTTTCAATGCGCTCGATAAAATAGG
>JBCKWO010000119.1:0-3353 GCA_038922535.1 Methylobacter sp.
GCATGACGCTGTTGCAAATGCTGTTCACCTATTGGCCGCCGATGCAGGCGCTGTTCGGTACTGCGGCAATTGGCTACGATGAATGGCTATTGATCCTGGCGGTTGCTATGCTGATTTATATGGCGGTCGGCCTGGAAAAATTATTGTTGCGCCACTGGGTTTAAATCTGCGTAACTATTCAGCGTCAAGCTGTGCCTAGTGTCGTAGGAGGGGCCTTAGCCCCGATTAAAGCTTCAATCGGGGCTAAGGCCCCTCCTACGATGGCATAGACTGAAATATCACTAAATAGTTGCGAAAAATCAATAAATCCCAAGCAAATCTGGCATTAAAAGCCCGTTCAAATTAAAATAACAAGCTTCTTTTGAGCGCATCCAATAAACCTAGCGCGACCTTTAAACCTGACGGACTTTTAATGACTGATTATAAACTGACCCACCTTAAACAACTGGAAGCTGAGAGCATTCATATTATTCGTGAAGTTGCAGCCGAATTTGAACGCCCGGTGATGTTGTATTCGGTCGGCAAAGACTCTGCGGTCATGCTGCATTTGACCATGAAAGCCTTTTATCCCGGTAAACCGCCGTTTCCGTTGATGCACATTAATACCACTTGGAAATTCAAGGAAATGATTGCATTTCGGGATGACCTGATAAAAAAACTAGGGCTAGAGTTCATAGAACATATCAACCAAGACGGTATAGAACAAGGCATAGGTCCATTTACCCATGGCAGTAAAAAACATACGGAAGTGATGAAGACAGATGGCCTAAAGCAGGCATTGAATAAATACCAGTTCGATGCTGCTTTTGGCGGTGCGCGGCGTGACGAGGAGAAATCGCGCGCCAAAGAACGGGTTTATTCGTTTCGCGACAAAAACCATCGTTGGGATCCCAAAAATCAGCGCCCTGAATTATGGAACATCTACAACGGCAAAATAGACAAAGGCGAAAGTATCCGGGTGTTCCCGCTGTCCAACTGGACGGAACTGGACATCTGGCAATACATCCATCTGGAAAATATCCCGATCGTGCCGCTGTATTTCGCCAAGGAACGTCCCGTCGTTAAGCGCGACGGCATGTTGATCATGGTTGACGATGATCGTATGCCAATCGGCGCTGATGAAAAAGTCGAAATGCTTATGGTGCGTTTTCGTACCTTAGGCTGCTATCCGCTAACCGGCGCCGTTGAATCGACCGCCACCACGCTACCGGAAATCATCCAGGAAATGCTGTTGACCACCACCTCCGAACGTCAGGGACGGTTGATAGACCACGACCAATCCGGTTCCATGGAACAGAAAAAGCGTGAGGGGTATTTTTAAGAGCAGGCGAAAGACGAAAGGCTAAGGGCTAAAGATGTCGCGATTTGAAAACCTGGATGTTTGGCGGCGTTCGTCACGGCTCTGTGTCGAAATATACAAAGGCTTGGCTACTTGTAAAGATTTTGGCTTTAAAGATCAGATAACCCGCTCTCTAGCTTATCTATATGTCAAGTCCCGCCTGATAAATATTCCAACAAATTTTTTTATTACGCAAAAGGCTCCTCCGGTGAATTACGCACCCAAATTTACATAGGCATCGAAATTGGCTACATTTCAAAAGAAACAGGCATCTCATGGAAAAACGAAGCAAAACATATTTCAAAGATGCTGTCCGCCCTAATTAAATCGCGGCCACCCTAACTGTCGCCTTTTGCCCTGAGCCTTTCACCCAACTTATTTAATTTTTTATTTTTGGAACCCCTCATGTCCCACCAATCCGACCTAATCAGTACCGATATAGACGCTTACTTGGCGCAACATGAACGCAAGGAATTATTGCGCTTTTTAACCTGCGGCAATGTCGATGACGGCAAAAGTACGCTGATCGGCCGTTTGCTGCACGACTCCAAAATGATCTATGAAGATCAGCTGGCCGCAGTCCTGGCCGACAGCGTCAAATCCGGCACCACCGGCGCAGGCAAGATTGACTTAGCGTTGCTGGTTGACGGCCTGCAAGCCGAACGTGAACAGGGCATCACCATCGATGTGGCCTACCGCTATTTTTCCACCGCCACGCGCAAGTTCATCATCGCCGACACGCCGGGACATGAGCAATACACCCGCAACATGGCGACCGGCGCTTCAACCTGCGATTTGGCGATTATCCTGATCGACGCCCGTTACGGCGTGCAAACCCAGACCAAACGGCACAGTTTTATCGTTTCGTTGCTGGGCATCCACCACATCATCGTCGCCGTCAATAAAATGGATTTAGTCGATTACAGCGAAGCCACTTTTAACAAAATCAAACAGGACTATCTGCACTTCACCGAATCGCTGGCTTTGCAAGACATCACCTTTATCCCGATGTCGGCGTTGGACGGCGACAACGTGGTCAACCCCAGCGCACACATGCCCTGGTTTACCGGGATGCCGTTAATGGAGGCGCTGAACAGCATCGAAATCGCCAACGACCGCAATTTCAGCGATGCCCGTTTCCCGGTTCAGTTCGTCAACCGCCCTAACCTCGACTTTCGCGGTTTTTGCGGCACGGTCGCTTCCGGTATTTTCAAGAAAGGCGACAAGATCACTGCCCTGCCCTCAGGAAAAAGCAGCAAAATCAAGTCCATCGTGACCTATGACGGCGAACTGGAACAAGCTTTCCCGCCGATGTCCGTCACCTTGACACTGGAAGACGAGATCGACATTAGCCGCGGCGATATGCTGATCGGCAGCGAAACAACTCCGCCAACCGTCTCGGACAAATTCAAAGCCACTATCGTCTGGATGGCTGATAATGCGCTGGCGCCGGGTCGTCAGTACATTATCAAGTTGGCGACACGGAGTGTATCCGGGTCTATCACGATGATCCACCACCGAATCGATGTCAACACGCTGGAACACCATGACGCAACCGAATTACAGCTGAATGAAATCGGTTCCTGTACGGTTTCAGTCAACGCGCCGGTGGTTTTCGATCCTTACCTTACCCATAAAGGCACCGGCGCATTCATTATCATAGACCGCCTGACCAACGGCACCGTCGGCGCGGGCATGATTACCGGCAGCACCGATGAGGAAAACCTGCATCCGGTCAGCGCCGAAGAACGCGCCGCACGTTTTAGCCAAACAGCTACCGCAATCGCGCTGACCGGTTCAACCGGCAAAGAAATCGCCTATCAACTAGAACGCAAGTTATTCGATAACGGCCACGCCAGCACTGTTTTGGAGACTCCAAACGCCTCGCTAATAGACGCCATCAAAAACGCCGGATTGATTTGTTTATGCGTCAATTACAATAATGCCGAATTTTCGGACATTAGCTTTGATAGTGATGCGCAGTCTATTGATGACATCTATAACACATTGAAAG
>JBCKWO010000120.1:0-3330 GCA_038922535.1 Methylobacter sp.
AACAGAAAAAGTTCCTTATGATAACAGCGTGTTGTTAAAAAGTCTCAAAAATTAGCTTAACCGCAACAATAGCGCGTAGCCTGTGCGGTACCGCATATAATAGTTATTAAAGAACAAATACTTAAACGGTTTTTTAAAGCCTATAGAAAGTTTATCGCACATCCTGCTCTATGCCTGTATTTCTTTAACCGCAAAAAAAACGGGCGCCTATCAGACGCCCGTTTTTCCGGGAAGATTTAGCTTTGAGGAAAGCTTGCTATCGAATTAACTGTGATAAGCCGTTTCGCCATGCTCGGAAACATCAAGTCCCTCACGCTCAATATCTTCGCTAACCCGAAGCCCGATCAACATATCCACGATCTTGTAAGCTATAAAAGATACCGTAGCCGACCAGATAATGCAGACTCCCACACCCCAAGCCTGACTAACGACTTGATTGAACATGCTGTATTCGGCAACACCGTTCGCAACATAATCCCAAACGCCGGTGCCGCCCAGCGACGGACTGGCAACGACGCCAGTACCCAGTGCGCCGAGGATTCCGCCAATACCGTGGACGCCGAAAGCGTCCAGGGAGTCGTCATAACCCAGCTTGCTTTTCAGCCAAGTGACCGCCCAGAAACAAATTGCACCTGCTGCCAAGCCTAAGAAAATAGCACCCATAGGGCCGGACCAGCCGCAAGCGGGAGTAATAGCGACAAGACCTGCAATAGCGCCGGAAGCACCACCCAACATACTGGGCTTGCCACGCAACAACCATTCAGCACCTATCCACGCCAGAGTAGCCGCGGCACTGGCCAGCAACGTGTTAACAAAGACCAAAGCCGCAAGACCATTGGCTTCCAGGTTGGAACCCACATTAAAGCCAAACCAGCCCACCCACAACAACGAGGCGCCAATCATAGTCATGGTGACGCTATGCGGTGCGAGCGATTCTTTTCCGTAACCGATACGCTTGCCTATCATCAAACAACCCACCAAACCTGCGATACCGGCGTTGATATGAACGACTGTGCCCCCGGCAAAATCCAGTGCGCCTTTTTGGAATAAAAATCCCGCCGTAGCACCGGCCACTTGTGCCGCAGATGCGTCGGTATAAGCATCGGGACCCGTCCAATACCAAACCATGTGCGCCATCGGCAGGTAGGAGAAAGTAAACCACAACACTGTAAACAATAACACCGCTGAAAACTTAACCCGTTCGGCAAAAGCGCCGATAATCAGAGCTGGCGTAATACAAGCAAAAGTCAGCTGAAAGGCGACGTAAATATACTCCGGTACGTAAACCCCCTTGCTGAAGGTGGCCACAAGCGAATCGGGCGTTATGCCGCTAAGGAACATCTTGCTGAATCCGCCGAAGAAGGCGCTGCCCTCAGTGAAGGCGATACTGTAACCATAAATCGCCCACAAAATGGCCATCAATGAAAAAATCACGAACACTTGCATCAACACGGACAGCATGTTCTTAGCGCGCACCATGCCGCCGTAAAATAGCGCCAAACCGGGAATGACCATCAGGATAACCAGCACGGTCGCCATAATCATCCAGGCGGTGTCGCCTTTATTGGCAGCAGGAACAGCCGTTTCCGCGAAAGAAAGTCCTGAAAAAGCCAACAGGATGAAGGTAGTTAAAAGTTGTTTCATAGTTCCCCCTTAAAATTAAAGTGCTTCTTCGCCGGTTTCCCCGGTACGAATCCGGACAACCTGCTCTAAATTGGTTACAAAAATCTTACCGTCACCTATTTTGCCGGTATTGGCCGCTTTGGTAATCGCTTCTATGGCTTGATCAAGCATAGTATCGGCAACCGCCACTTCAATCTTGGCTTTGGGCAGAAAATCAACCACATATTCTGCACCGCGATACAATTCGGTATGGCCTTTTTGGCGGCCAAAGCCTTTTACTTCAGTTACCGTCACACCGGAAACGCCTATATCCGAAAGTGCCTCGCGGACATCGTCGAGTTTAAAGGGTTTAACAACTGCGGTTATCAGTTTCATATACATCACCTCTGGTTAAGTTACTTGTCTATTTTTATAAAGCACAGACTGTGCCAAGCCTATGCACCCTAGGAATGGCCTTGCTTGCTTGGTCGACACCCATGCCGCCTGTGTTTTTATGCACCATAATGGCGCTTAGAATATTTCTTTGATCTGAATTAGTGCATACAGTCATCGCCTGTCGCTGCCGATCCCTCTAAAAACAGCAGGCAAAAAAAATGCGCTCAAAGGCGCATTTTTAGTATTTCAGCGAAAGTTAAACGTGGCGCATTCGTTACTCCGCCATCTGCCTATGCATCTTGGCCATTTCCAGGTTTTCCTCGGCGGCTTTTTCATAATCGCTAATCAGTCTTTCGCAATGCGCTTTTAAACCTTGCGCCTGCCTGCCGTATTTATAGCTCTTGGCTTCATAATGAGCGAGCAGTTTCTTGTGCTCATCAACCTTGATTCGCAGTGCTCCCGCCTCTGCCTCATAGTGTTCCGCCAGCGCAGTATGATCGGCTTTGGATTCTGCGTTTTGCACGGCTTGGCTCATATCCATCGGATGAGGGTTCATCTCAGCGCAAGCGGACAGCAATCCAAGAGCAAAAAGCAGGGTAATCAGTAATCTAGTTTTCATGGGCTTCTCCATAGTTTATTGGTGACTCAGAATAATTTTCGTTTTCAAGCGAACATCCCTGTTCCGTATGCTGAATTAAAAGTTGACTACAAAATCAGTAGAGAACAGGAATTGATCCTTTTTGTTGCCAGCGTCAAACGGAAGCTTACCCGCATCTGCGCCAGTATCCACCCAGTCATAGCGTACATTCGGACGAATATTCATCCATTTCACAGGCTTCCAGTTTACGCCTGCGGTGATGGCATAGTAACTTGCCGGCATAAAATTACTGTTATTGGGTTGCCCGCCATTCGCATAACTATTATTGTCACCACTCGTCGCAGCGGCTACACGCATTGGTGAATAAACCCTGAAACCGTTATGATCGCGGAACCATTCAGCCCGCAGACCTGCAGTCAGATTATCCTTAATGTCGTAGGTTAAATGCGTGTTGAGGCCATACCATTCAGTATCTTGAACAACACCACCCAATAAGACCCCATTGGCATAACCATGATCATGTTGCAGCATCAGATGGGTTTTGTCGGTAATGTTGTGCTTCAACACTATACTGTACAAGCCCCAGGCTTGACTGCTCTGTTCAGAGGTAGCACTGTAAGTACCGCTGATATTGGCTGAAGTGCCTTTGTCATCGCTGGTCCAGGTAGTACCTGCCAAGCCGCCCCAATTGCCCAATTGCTTGTTAAAGCCGCCATCCCACCCGCCGGTGGCGC
>JBCKWO010000121.1:0-3238 GCA_038922535.1 Methylobacter sp.
GGTGATGACCACTTCAGTAATGACCGGGATTTTCCGTAAAGAAATCAGCACCCGCGCGGAATTTTTAAATCTGATTAGCCGATAAGCCTATAATCCGTAGTGAGCGAAGTCGAACTAATGGCAGCAAACGCCGTACCTGTTCCAGACAGGCTTGCGGCATACACACCCTCCCTGGCGATAAAAACCGGCGTATTACTGGCAAATCTGGGTTCGCCGACTGCACCGACAACATCAGCGGTCAGGCGCTTTCTTAAAGAGTTTCTTTGGGATCCGCGCGTCGTCAACCTGCCCAGGCCATTGTGGTGGGTAATACTGCATTTTTTTGTACTGCCCTTTCGCCCCCGAAAATCGGCCTTAGCCTATCGCAAAATATGGCATGAAAAAGGTTCACCGTTAACTTTCCTGACCCTGCAATTGACCGAACGGGTTGCCGAGAAATTACATGCCAGGGGCGTCACCACCCGGCATGTCATGCGCTACGGCGAACCGTCGATAGCCAAGCAGTTGCAAGTCTTCAAAAAGGCGGGCATTGATAACTTGATCATCCTGCCGCTATATCCGCAATATTCTTCGACCACCACGGCATCAATCTATGATGATGTGATTAAAGAACTCAATCAGTGGCGGCACCTGCCCAACATTCACTTTATCAGCGATTATCACCAGCACGACCCCTATATTGCTGCGATTGCCAAAGCTATAGAGCAGAGCTGGCGCGAGCACGGCAAAAACGAGCTGCTATTGATGTCATTTCACGGTTTGCCCGAGCAACTCACTCAATGGGGTGATCCTTATTTTCACCAATGCCATAAAACCGCGGCCTTGATTGCCGAGAAATTGGCTATCGATGAACAACAATGGCTGATTGTTTTCCAATCGCGTTTTGGCAAAGCCCAATGGTTAAAACCTTATTGCGTGGACACCTTAAAAGACCTTCCAGGGCGGGGCATTAAAAAGGTAGACATTGTCTGCCCAGGGTTTGCGGTGGATTGCCTGGAAACGCTGGAAGAGATAGCGATAGAGAACAAGGCTGTTTTTATCAAGGCGGGCGGCGTTGAGTATCGTTACATAGCAGCGCTAAATGATTCGGAAATCCATGTAGCTGCTATAGTTAGTCTGCTTGAACAGACTTTATAAGTAGTCGTTCAAAAGTCTTTTAACAGGAGTAAAACGGCTTTAGCTGTTTTAACCAATGGCTAAAGCCATTGGACTCCAGAGCAAATGTTAAGTAACTTATGCTCACCTACTTAGCAATGTGTTGGGTTATGGCTAACGCCCAAGCCTACAAACGGGTTCCCGGAATTTTCCGGGGCAGCCATACCGACCGCGTTGCTAACAAAATCGGCTTTTCCAAACAAGACATCGACAACTATCTGGCAGACTCATAATGAAAATAGGCACCGCATTATCAACCCGCGCAACCAAAGCCCTGCTGCTCGGCAGCGGCGAACTGGGCAAGGAACTGGCTATCGCACTGCAACGCTACGGCGTCGAAGTAATTGCTGTAGACCGCTATCCGAATGCACCGGCGCACCCTGTGGCGCATCGCAGCTATGTGCTCGACATGACTGACAGCGAAGCAATCAAAAAATTGATTGCCCTGGAACAACCGGATTTCATCATCCCGGAAATTGAAGCGATTGCAACCCAAGCCCTGCTCGACATTGAAGCAGAAGGTCAATGTACTGTTGTCCCTAACGCCCGAGCGATTCAGTTGACCATGAACCGGGAAGGCATCAGAACCCTGGCCGCCGAACAGCTTAAAATCCCCACCTCGAACTACGCGTTTGCACAAAGTTTCGACGAGTTGCAGGCAGCGGTTGACGGCGGCATCGGTTATCCATGCTTTATCAAGCCGACCATGTCATCATCCGGCAAAGGCCAGTCGATGGTTAAAAGCGCCGACCAGCTTAAAGCAGCCTGGGACACCGCCAAATCCAGCGGCCGGGTCGATACCGGCAAAGTGATTGTTGAAGCAAAAATAGACTTCGATTTTGAAATCACCCTGCTGACAGTGCGCGCCCGGAATAAGCGCGGCGAAATCGAAACCCACTTTTGCGCCCCCATCGGCCATGTCCAGGAAAACGGCGATTACCGGGAAAGTTGGCAACCGCAAGCGATGAGTTCTGCCGCCATCAAAGCATCGCAGGACATTGCTTTTAAAATAACCGACGAGATTGCCGGACTCGGCCTGTTCGGCGTTGAGTTGTTTATCAAGGGCGACACCGTCTGGTTTAGCGAAGTCAGCCCCAGACCGCATGACACCGGCATGGTGACCCTGGTCACCCAAAAACAAAATGAATTCGAATTGCACGCCAGAGCCATTTTAGGTTTGCCCGTCGATATCACCATGCAAAGCACAGGAGCAAGTGCGGTCATATTAGGCGGAGTGGATGCCAAAGGCGTAGTTTACGAAGGACTGGATAAAGCACTGTCCGTCCCAACCAGCGAAGTCAGGTTATTCGGCAAGCCGGAAGCTTTTGTAAACAGGCGCATGGGCGTTGCCTTAGCCACCGCTGAAACAGTCGATGAAGCCAGACACAGGGCAGTTAAAGCCGCGAGTATGATCGTTATTAAACCTGGCTGAAGGTGAAAGTTATGATGAGAGCTACCGTTATCCTGACCACTTTACTCATCTCAAACGCCGCGCTAGCCGACATCTATAAATTTATCGATAACGATGGCCGCATCTACTACACCGATAAGCCTAAAAACAGCCTGTACAAACGCATCATCCGCACCCGAGCGCTGCATTATGAAAGCGCCCTGCCCTTTATGGGTCTCAACAAAAAGCGCTTCGCCGATCTTATTAACGAAGCGGCCAACCGGCATCAAGTTGATGCCAGACTAGTACACGCGGTTATTCAGGCGGAATCCGCTTACAACGCAAGCGCAATATCCTCAGCCGGAGCCGTAGGCCTGATGCAGCTAATGCCCGACACCGCAAGGCGATACGGCGTTAGCGACCGGAACAATCCGATACAAAATATCGACGGCGGCACCCATTATTTAAAAGACCTGCTCAGAATGTTCGATTCAAATATGGATCTGGCCGTCGCCGCCTATAACGCCGGTGAAAATGCGGTGATCCGATACAAGCACACCATTCCGCCTTATCCTGAAACCCAAAATTACGTCAAAACGGTGCTGGCTTTGTATAACAGGCTCTCTTGAACTGACGGACTGGTTTGTCGTTGACGCAGCTCGCGAACACCACACTGCGAACTTGAAGTAGTTT
>JBCKWO010000122.1:0-3188 GCA_038922535.1 Methylobacter sp.
ACCTACTCGGCTGATAAGATACCGGTATAAATTCATGCTCAGCCAATCTAACGATAGGCCCCGCAGCGGTTTTTCAGTTATAATCCCCCACTTTTTATTGCCCAAGAGCATTAATCCGTGTCCAGCATAAACAACGACTTATCTACTTTTCAGGGACTCATCCTGGCCTTACAGGAATACTGGTCGGATCAGGGCTGTATTTTATTGCAACCGCTGGATCAGGAAGTGGGCGCGGGGACATTTCATCCGGCCACCTTTTTACGCGCCATCGGCCCGGAGCCTTGGAACGCCGCCTATGTGCAACCTTCGCGCAGACCGACCGACGGCCGCTTTGGCGAAAACCCCAACCGCCTGCAACATTACTACCAATATCAAGTGGTTTTAAAACCGTCGCCGGACAATATCCAGGAGCTGTATCTGGATTCGTTGCGCCATTTAGGGCTGGATTTGCTCGAACACGATGTGCGCTTTGTCGAAGACAATTGGGAATCGCCGACTCTGGGCGCATGGGGCTTGGGCTGGGAAGTCTGGCTAAACGGCATGGAAGTGACCCAGTTTACCTATTTTCAGCAAGTCGGCGGCCTTGAATGCAGGCCGATCACCGGTGAAATTACTTACGGCCTGGAGCGCATCGCCATGTACTTGCAGGGCGTTAAAAGCGTTTACGACTTGGTCTGGACTAAAGGCCCATTCGGCACGATCACTTACGGCGACGTATTCCATCAAAATGAAGTGGAAATGTCTGCTTACAACTTCGAACACGCCAACGTTGAGTTCATGTTCCAGTGTTTCGATACTTACGAGCGGGAATGCGCCAAGCTGATTGCATTAAACCTACCGTTACCGGCCTATGAAATGGTGCTGAAAGCCTCCCATGCTTTTAATCTGCTGGATGCCCGCCACGCCATTTCGGTTACCGAACGTCAACGCTATCTGTTAAGGGTTAGAAACCTGTCCAAATCCGTTGCCGAAGTCTATTACCAACGCCGGGAATCGTTGGGGTTTCCGATGTTAACTGAGCAAGGAGCATAATATGAGCGCAAGCAAACACTTACTCTTTGAATTAGGCTCCGAAGAACTGCCGCCTAAAACCCTGCTTAAATTAAGCAACGCCCTGCTAAACAATATCGTCGACGGCCTAAACGCCGCTGAATTGAGCTTTACTGCGAGCAAAGCCTACGCCACGCCCAGACGGTTAGCGGTACTGATTGAAAATCTGGCAACCGCGCAGCCGGATAAAACCGTCGAAAAACGCGGCCCGGCAATACAAGCGGCTTTCGCACCGGACGGCTCGCCCAGCAAGGCTGCTTTAGGTTTTGCCGCCAGTTGCGATACAACTTTTGATCAGCTTGAGCGCCTGAAAACCGACAAAGGCGAATGGCTCAGCTTTACCCAAGCCGTCAAAGGCCAAGCGACTGAACAGCTGATCCCCAACATTATCCGCCAAAGTATCGCCGGGTTGCCGATTGCCAAACGGATGCGCTGGGGCAGTTTCACTACCGAGTTTGTCAGACCGGTGCATTGGGCGGTTTTACTTTACGGCGACCGCGTGATTGATACGGAAATTTTGGGACTAAAAACGGGCGTGACTACGCAAGGCCACCGCTTCCATGCACCGCAAAAAATCAGCCTCAGCAAACCGGAAGATTACGCAGATACCTTGTATAAACAAGGCCATGTCATCGCCGATATTGAACAAAGAAAATCCATCATCCGCGACGCCGCGCAAAAAGCCGCTGCCGATGTGGGCGGCTTTGCTTATATCGAAGACGACTTGCTCGAAGAAATCGCCGCCTTAAACGAATGGCCTGTGCCGATTACCGGAGCTTTCGACCCGCGTTTCCTGGAGCTGCCGCCGGAAGTGCTGATCACCACCCTGCAAACCAACCAAAAATATTTTCCGGTTAAAAATGCCGATGGCGGTTTGCTGGCGAACTTCATTACCTTCAGCAACATTGAAAGCAGCAACCCTAAATCCATTCAAGAGGGCAATGAGCGCGTGGTGACTCCGCGTCTTGCCGATGCGGAATTTTTCTGGAATCAGGATCGGAAATTAACCCTGGAAGATCGGGTAGAAAGCTTGTCCAGTGTGGTATTCCAGGAGAGTTTGGGTACGGTTTACGACAAAACCCTGCGCGTTAAAAATCTGGCAAAATTTATCGCCGGACACTTGGGTGCCGATGTCGAACTGGCCGAGCGCGCCGCGTTATTAGCCAAAACCGATTTGATGACCGACATGGTCGGCGAATTCGGCAACCTGCAAGGCATTATGGGACACTACTATGCGCTGGCAGACAACGAACCTAAAGAGGTCACTCTGGCGCTTGAAGAACAATATTTCCCCAAACAATCCGGCAGCCCGACTGCCGGCAGCACCATCGGGCAAATTCTAGCTATCGCAGAAAAAATCGATACCTTGGTCGGAATTTTTGCAGTCGGCCTGATTCCTACCGGCGACAAAGATCCTTATGCGTTACGCCGCGCCGCATTAGGTATCCTCCGCACCATCATTGAGAATAACCTCGACATCAATATCGTTGAGTTAACGGAATTTGCCAGTGTTCAGATTAAAACCATTTCCGATAAAATTAACAACCAGCCTGCAACCTCCGACCGGGTTATCGATTTCATTTTCGATCGTTTGAAAGGCTATTGCCTAGATCACGGCTACAGCGCCGATGAATTTGACGCCGTCATCGCTGTAACTCCCGCCGAACCTTTGGATTTCATGCAGCGTTTGCAGGCGGTTAAAGCCTTCAGGCAACTGCCGGAAGCCGAAAGTCTGGCGGCGGCGAACAAACGTATCAGCAATATTCTGAGAAAGTCGGAGTCCGAACCGGCAGCCGTTATCGGCACATTGCTTGAGCCTCAGGAAAGGCAGTTGTTGCAAGCCGCGCAGCAATCCGCCGCCGACATTCAACCGTTGCTGGCGCAGCGAGATTACCAAGCGACGCTTAATCGTCTGGCCGGTTTGCGCAATGACGTCGATGCCTTTTTCGACCATGTGATGGTGATGACCGACGACCTCGAGCTACGCGCCAACCGGCTGGCATTGCTCAAGCTGTTATCCGAGCAGTTCTTAACCTGCGCCGACATCTCCAAATTGCAATCGTAAGCGTATGCCCGCTTACCGCTACGTATTGCTGGATCGTGATGGCGTCATTAACCACGACTCGGATGACTTCATA
>JBCKWO010000123.1:0-3102 GCA_038922535.1 Methylobacter sp.
TGTTCCAGGTTGGTACGCCTTAAGCTGCTGTAACGGGTTTCGTTATAGGCATAATCTCTGAGCTGAATAGTCGGACGTAGCGAGTCCAGCACGAACGGGTTTTTGCTTTCACCACGTAAGGTCGGGTTGTAGCGGTACAACGGCCAGTAACCTGATTTGACCGCCATTTTCTGTTGTTCCAGGCCGTTTTCCAGGTTGATGCCGTGGGCGATGCAAGGGCTGTAGGCGATAATCAACGAGGGGCCGTTGTAGGCTTCGGCTTCGCGGAAGGCTTGTAGCGCTTGTTGGGGACTGGCGCCCAGCGCAATTCTGGCGACATAGACATTGCCGTAGGCGATGGCTTGCAGCGCCAGATCTTTTTTCGGCGTTACTTTACCGCCCGAGGCGAATTTGGCGACTGCGCCGATTGGCGTGGACTTGGACGCCTGTCCGCCGGTATTGGAATAGACTTCGGTATCCAGGACTAGTATGTTGACATCCGACCCAGTTGCCAGTACCTGATCAATACCGCCGTAGCCTATGTCGTACGCCCAGCCGTCACCGCCGATGATCCAGATGCTGCGGCGCACGAAATGATCGATAATCGACAACAATTCCCTGGCTTTTGGATTAGCCAGCTTCTCCAGTTGCTCGCGTAACTGCACTACCCGAGCGCGCTGTTTACGAATATCGCTTTCTTCGCTTTGAGGCGCGACGAGTATGTCGTCAACCAGTGTTTTATCAACTTCATCGGCTAATTCGACTAACAGTCGCCTCGCCATGGCGACATGTTGATCGGTGGTCAATCTGTAGCCATAGCCGAATTCCGCATTATCTTCAAATAACGAGTTAGACCATGCAGGGCCTTTGCCTTCCGAATTTTTCGACCACGGCGTAGTGGGCAGGTTGCCGCCGTAAATAGAGGAGCAGCCGGTGGCGTTGGCGGCCAGGATACGGTCACCAAACAGCTGGCTGATCATTTTCAAGTAAGGGGTTTCGCCGCAGCCTGAACAGGCACTGGAAAACTCGAACAACGGTTGTAAAAACTGCACCCCGCGAATGTTTGAAAAATCGACACGGGCGCGGTCGTTGTACGGCAATTTTTCGAAGAACACCACGGCGGTTTTCTCGACTTCAAGATACTCGGCTTTAGGCGTCATATTAATAGCCCTGATGCTCGCATCTTTTTCCGATACGGCTGGACAGGCTTTTACGCACAAACCGCAGCCGGTGCAGTCTTCCGGGAAAACCTGCAAGGTGTAGCGGGTATCGGGGAAGCCGCGCGAGGTGACATTGGCAGCTTTAAAGCCTTCCGGCGCTTGTTCCAGATAGCTTTTTTCGTAGAATTTGGCGCGAATAGCGGCATGGGGGCAAACCGCCGAACAATTGCCGCATTGTATGCACAAGTCGGATTCCCAGATCGGAATATCCTGGGCGATATTGCGTTTTTCCCATTGCGTGGTGCCGGTCGGATAGGTGCCGTCAACAGGCAGAAAGCTGATTGGAATCCAGTCGCCCTTCCCTGCGATCATTTGCGCGGTCACTTCCTGAACAAAACGCGGCGCGTTGACGAATTTTCCGGCACGGGTATCAGCCAGCGCGGTAGCAGTTGCAGGCAAGCTTACTTTTTCTAAATGCGCCAGCGACTGGTCTATCGCCTCGAAGTTTTGTTGTACGACTTCCGGGCCTTTACGGGCGTAGGTTTTTTCGGCGTATTGCTTGATTTTGTTGATCGCTTCATCTTTGGGCATGACGCCTGACAAGGCGAAGAAACAGGTTTGCATCACGGTGTTGATACGCCTGCCCATGCCGGTTTGCCGTGCGACTTTGACCGCATCGATCACATAAAACTGGATGTCTTTATCGATCAGGTGTTGTTGTACATGTACCGGTAATTGTCCCCAAATATGCGCGGCATCGAAAGGACTGTTCAACAAAAAGGTTGCGCCCTGTTTGGCGAGCCCCAGCATGTCGGTGGTTTCGATAAAGTTAAAAGCGTGGCAGGCGACAAAATTGGCCGATTCAATCAGGTAAGGCGCTTTAATCGGTTCAGGGCCGAAGCGCAAATGTGATATGGTTTGCGACCCGGCTTTTTTCGAATCGTAAACGAAATAGCCTTGGGCAAAATACTGGGGTTCGTCGCCGATGATTTTGATGCTGTTTTTGTTGGCACCGACCGTACCGTCGGAACCCAAGCCGTAAAACACCGCACGCACCACGTTGTCCGGCTCTATATCGAGATTTTCGGTCACGGCGAGACTGGTAAAAGTCACATCGTCGATAATGCCGATGGTGAAACCGTTTTTCGGCTGTTCAGCAGTCAGTTCCTGATAGATTCTAGCCACCATCGATGGCGTGAACTCCTTGCTGGACAGGCCGTAACGGCCGCCGATCACGCGCGGCATGGCTTTAAGTTGGCCGTGAGCAAAGGCTTGACTCAACTCGGTAATCACATCTTTGTACAGCGGTTCGCCGCTACTGCCCGGTTCTTTGGTTCTATCCAATACTGCAATATGCCGCACCGATTCAGGCAGCGCCGCTAGAAAATTTTTGGCGCTGAATGGACGATACAGGCGCACGTTCAACACGCCGACGTTCTCGCCTTTTTCATTGAGCTTTTCGGCAGTAGCGACGGCGGTTTCAACACCAGAACCCATCATGATAATAATGCGCTCGGGATAAGCGGAACCGTGGTATTCAAACGGTTTGTAACTGCGACCGGTAACCCGCTCGAACTGAGCCAGTACCTCATCGAATATGTCGATGGTACGTTCGTAATAGATATTCGAGCTTTCGCGGGACTGGAAGTAAGTGTCCGGGTTTTGCGCGGTGCCGCGCATCATCGGGTGGTCTGGATTTAACGCCCGATTCCGGTGCGCAAAGACCAGCTGATCGTCGATCATGGCTCTGATTTGATCGTCTTCCAGCAGAGTGATTTTATTGATTTCGTGCGAAGTTCTAAAGCCGTCGAAAAAATGCAAAAACGGAATCCGCGCTTTTAAAGTGGTGGCCTGGGCAACCAGCGCCATGTCGTGAGCCTCCTGGACATTGCAGGAAGCCAGCAGCGCAAAACCGGTCATCCGCACACTCATTACATCCTGATGGTCGCCGAAAATGGACAGG
>JBCKWO010000124.1:0-3050 GCA_038922535.1 Methylobacter sp.
CTAATGACCATGAAGGGCACTTCTAAAAATTTAAACGTCTTTGAATTTTTAGAAGTGCCCTTTATACTTTCACACGCCAACGGCAAGTGTCTAACACCGCGCTAATTTTTCTGAAAGTTTTTGCCAAGCGGCTTAGAATGGGTGGAGCGTCTTTTGCGATACCTATCAAAATCGTACACAACAACGATGGGTATCGCTACGCTCCACCCATTCTAAGGACCCATCATGCCCACCACTCCAATCATCCGGCTTAGCATCCTGGTATGCATTCATCTGACATGCCTGACGGGTGCCAACGCAGCCGAACTGAGTTACTCCTTGTCATCGCCTCTGGTTGGCGGCAATAACAGCGCGCCTTATCAAATCGAATTAGCAAGGGAAGGCCAGAAAAAGCAGATTGCCGCCAAGGCCATTTCTGACGTCAAGCAGCTTGAAAACGAAGCCAAAGCCGCCATCAACAACTCGCCGACAGCGCGGCTTGCGAACTCGCTGCAATCACAGTTGTTTACCCAAATAGCAATGCAGATGAGTAACAAAATTCTTGATCCCAACATTGAGGATGGATCCTTTGAAGTCGGCAATACTCGTATAGAGCATAGCCGATTGGATGACGGACAACTTATGTTAATCGTCACCGACCTATTGAACAACACGAAAAGCACTTTCACATTTAGCATTCCGTAAGCTGTATTGTTATGAAAACCATCGCAACTTTACTTTCCGTCCTGCTGCTGACCGGCTGTGCATTGCTGCCGCCTCTCATAGTATCTCCTCCTTCGGTGGTCGACACCCCAAGCATTCCAGCCGCGCCGGGAGAAGCACCCATTGCGGCGCCACAGAATGGTCGCAAGCTGATTGTCGGGGTGCCCGCCTGCCAGGATACGAGCGGACAGAGAAAGGTGACCAAGATCGGCGCGGCCGATTTTTCGAGCGCCGTGTTACAGGACTGCACGCCATTTCTGTCCATGTCTATCCGCAGTTATTCGCAGCACTTTAGGGTTCTCGAACGAGGACGCCTCGATGATATTCTCAAGGAACGGACTCTGGCTCAGTCGATGTATGGCGAGAAAACCCGTGATCTGCTCGGCAGCATGCTGATTGCTGATGTGCTTTTACTGGGTCAAATCGTCAGCTACGACAGAACCACTACTCAAGTTGCCGGGGGGCTGGCGATCAATGCCATCGGCGTGGCGCACGAGATGGTGTCGGATACATTGACCTTCAGTTTGCGCGCGGTATCTACCAAGTCGGGTGAGGTTCTCAGTGATGTGCTGGTCAAGAAAACAGTTGAATCCATCCAGGCCAACGGCCATGTATTGAAAATAAATGGCATTGATGTCTATAGCCTCGAATTAGGCGGCGCATACAATGAGCCTACAGCGATGGCACTGCAACAAGCCATACAGCTTGCAGTGCAGACACTCACCAAAAATGGAATGAATTCCGGTTGGTGGAAGGATTAGCGGTAGCGGCGTGATTCAGTCTGTAGGGTACGCTGTGCGTACCTTATTGAGTTTGTTGCGTCATTGAAAAATGGTATACGCAGCGTACAGGGCTTAAGTCGTTGTGTAGAGTGCAGCTTATCTGGGGATAAATATGAATAAACTAATACTGGTTTTGGCGTTGTTATGTCGGGGTGCCTATGCAGATGATATCGAAGATATTATGGCTAACTATGGCAAGAAGGACTACGCAACAGCAATAACAAAGCTCAAGAAGACTGCAGAACAGGGGGATGCTCAGGCACAGAACAACCTGGGTCTAATGTATGCCAACGGACAAGATGTCACTCAAGACTACGCCGAAGCGGTGAAGTGGTATAGGTTGTCTGTGGCACAGGGGGATGCACAGGCACAGAACAATTTGGGTCTAATGTACGCCAACGGACAAGGTGTCACTCAAGACTACGCTGAAGCGGCGAAGTGGTATAGGTTGTCTATGGCACAGGGGAATGCACAGGCACAGGATAATCTCAGGATTCTGGCTGTTAAGGAGGTAGAGGTAAATCTGCGTATTCCACGGCCATCCAGTCCACCGTGATTCGGCCACCTGCTCCGCGATGATCCGGCCGGTGTTGGTGTCGGCCTCGAAAAACGAGCCCCTGTAGGGTACGGCTGCGCGTACCATTTTTCGATGACGTAACAACTCAATAAGGTACGCACAGCGTACCCTACACGGCTGCCCTACAGCCTGTTTTTTTTCACAAATTCAAATGCAACACTTTCAGTAATGTCACAATCAAACCCGTCTGGGCAAGTAACATTCCCGCTGTCCATTTCAACATATCATTTTTAGCATCAGAAATTGATTTCTGGGTTTCAGAAATTGATTTCTGGGTTTCAGATCGTAACTTTTCAATCTCAAGCTTAATCTCTGCAATGTCAGATTTTGTTGCCGTTTGTTTTTCAAGCCAATGCTTTTCAATCTGCGCTTGATAATTAATAAAAGCCTCCGCAATCGCTTCAGCCTCCACCTCTGCTAATTTAGATTCAGCTCCAGCTGCCTTCAGTTTGTTGGCAAACTTCAGCGTGTCAAATGTTATCGCAACCATGAATCTCTCCTGTTAATTATTTCGCTTTCAGTCTAACACAACCCTACACAAAAAAATCCAAGCGAGGGGTTTTTATGCCCGTTTGATGGTGCTCGATTATTCTCGATCTTGTGCGTGGATTGGCGGTTTGCTGTCGCGAAACCGCCCTACTTTCTCAATAAGGTACGCACAGCGTACCCTACAGGACTGATGCGTACCATTTTTCAATGACGTAACAAATCTCAATAAGGTACGCACAGCGTACCCTACACGGCCGTACGGCGGATTCGTTGTACGGCCGTTATTATAGATTATAATTATTCACAGTAAGCAAGAAGTGAATTCTTTAGAGCATCCGTAAATCTCTCGCCTGAGATCGCCAGGGTCTTCCCCAATTTACTAAGCTATTCCATAGCAAGTAAAGTGTGAAAGGAAGGGGATTTACGGATAAATTTGTTAAAAAAACTGTTTAGAAAAACTGGCAACAGCAAGTCCCAAAATTGCCCCTACCATCCATTTC
>JBCKWO010000125.1:0-2901 GCA_038922535.1 Methylobacter sp.
CGGCCTTGCTGCCCAAGTAAACATAAATTCCCAGCAACAACGCCACCGCAATAATAATCCAGACCGCTTCAATGATATGTTCGCCATCGCCCTTTAGCGTAAATTTAAAGATCATCAGCAGCGACTCGATGGACACGGCGACGATAATCACCGCAATAAACCGGTAATCGTGCGTCGGGTGGAGCTATGCCTGAGCACATCTTTGTCTAATAGCACCTCTTCTTCCAGTGTGGTCTTGCCCAAATCGAAAATCGCCAGACTCAAAGTTAGATAAATGACCACGCCCAACGGCATCTCCAGGCGTTTTTCCCATCGATTTTCCATTGGTTTTCTAATTACACGCTAGGCGACACATCGGCGACGTAACCCTCTAAATCGTCGATAGAGTTTAAAAAGAACCATGATAAACCTGATTCTTTGACTAACCAGCCTTTGCTAGTAAACCAAACTTTGTAACCTTGCGCTTGTAAGGTTTGCATAATTTGCCGTGCTTTCAGTTGTTCAGCATCGGATAACGTCAGAGGGTGATGCAATGCATATCGAGAGAACTGATACAAACTCAGCACTATTTGGCGACTGATAATCATGCCGTTATGCCAGACAATAGGCGCGGCTTTAAGCACATAACGCTTGCTTATCGTCAATCCCGTTACAGCCAGTTTTTGTAAAGATAACCATCGTGCTTGCTGTTCGCTGGATAAATCTAAGTAGGATTTAAAAGACTCAATCCACATTTGATACAAGCTGATAATAATTTGCGCCCCCATCGACAAGCCCATTAACGCACCTGATGCCACCACCACATACGCAAAACTGGGATGATTACGCGTTATAAACCAAGACAATGTGTCAATCAGCATAGCCAAAAATGGAATCGCCACAATGATGCGTTTTAAACGAATATTTATATCGGAATAAATGAATATTCTGCCCACAAATAACAAAATAAAGGCGATACCAAAAACATGAATGTGCGAGATTTTTACCAGCCCAGACAATGATGCGCCTTTGGGTGTAGCGACCTCCATTACACCTTCATAAGTCGTTAAATTGGGCAAACTAGGATTCGCGACAGGGTTATGACACACCGTACAATCTCTCGTCAAAATGGGTTCGATGTTTTGTTCAAACCGCTCTTTGGACTTTTCAGTTTTCAGCCAGAACAGGAGCTTTTCTTTATCACTGGCAAACTTTAGATTCGCCTCCATAGGCCCGCCATTAATGGCAGAACCTAGCCGCGTTTGATCTTGCGAACCATAGTAAGCAATGACAATATCTTGCATCGACAGTCCCGCTTGCCCATCGCGCATTTGATGGGTGTAATACATATGCGACAACGCGAATAAATAACCGATACCTATTGTCATTAAAAAAAGCGAATAGAGTATCTTCTCGCTGATGGAAATATCTTGAAATCTCAAACATTGCTTTTCCATAACTACCTTCCTATTTGCATAAAATATTTTTCAGGTTCAGATTTATGTGTGCTGAACGCACTACATACCGACAGTTCCTATAATATTTTTAGAGCAAACCCTATGCCAAGCTAATGTCATTATAGCTTTTACTAAGTTATTACAATGGGTTGTAGAATTTTATTGTTTGAATAGATACGTTATTAAAAGGTCAATCACGCATTCATATCGTGCAAAATCAAGTTTACTTGCACCAGATTGCGGTAGTTTTCAAGCTAGTTGTCGCCTCGGTGCTTAGATTTTATTCGGTTATTTTGTTCTGGAATCAATAAGTCAGATTGACTTGATTTGTGACAAGGACTCATTTTTTAATGCTATTCCTGATTAGCAAGATGTTTCAGCCAGCGCCAAAATGGCTGTCATTTCGACAGGAATTCCAACTTAAACGAGGGAACTTACAGATAACATCCCTCAAAGGGATGTTATCTGTCCCGGTTTAAGTGGAAATCCGTAAATTGAAGGCTGCGGAGCATCCAGCTGAAGAAGGTTTCTAATCAGGATGCTATTTAACAGCGCTGATATAAGCTGTCGTGTCCGCAGTTATTTATCTACCTGCCGAAAAAACAACATCCCTGCCAGCGACGCTTTAAACTTGCTTTTTGATGACAAGCTGCCAGAATTTATTTTGTAAAACTCATCGGCAAGTTGAAACTCGCTGAATAGTTACGATTTTCAATCCAACTGACCTATAAAATTATGGACATCGCCATCGCCACCCCCGCCCTGTTATTTCCGGCCATTTCAGTTTTGTTTTTGGCCTACTCCAACCGTTTTCTGGCGATTGCCACTCGGATTAGAGAACAGCATAACCTGTTTAACAAAACTCAAAGCCCGGTTGCCAAAAAACAAATCAACAGTTTAAGACTTCGCATCCGCTTTATTGTGGCTATGCAAGTACTGGGGGTCGTTGGAATTATCTGCTGCACACTCGCTATGGGGCTGATTTTTTACGGACTGCAATATTACGGCAATATTACTTTTGGATTCAGCCTGGCGTTTATCGTTTTATCGTTGTTAGCATCGATAAGCGAGTTATTACTTTCAACCAAAGCGCTCAATATCGAGCTGGAAGATATGGAAAAGTTGTAATAATCAATTAAAACCAAAAAGCAACCACAGCTTTCAAATGTCCGCCATCAATGACGGGCATGGCAAGCATTGAACTCAAGCGTCCGTCTGCAACAGCCATATTTTTAGTTATTCCTGATACCGGTACTCCGGTCAGCCATACTCTGCCCAATATGCCCTCGCCTTTGCGCACCGAGATGGTTTCAAATATTTCCGCCAGTTCATCATTTTGTTGGCTGTAGCCTGACTGACACACCAACCGCTGGCCGCTTTCATCCGGCACCCATATCTGTATGCGTTCGGCAATCGGCGTGGCTTTTGCCGACAAAAAGGTCATGATGTAAACTTGGTTTGCAAC
>JBCKWO010000126.1:0-2895 GCA_038922535.1 Methylobacter sp.
TCCGCAGAACCTCGCCCGGTTTTCGAACGCACCGTGCGCACTCCGGGAATGTCTTTCATGGCTTCTTCGACCGGGCGGGTGATGGTTGCCATCATCTCGTTGGCGGGCATCACGCCATTGTCGATCAGGATGACCACGCGCGGGAAATTGGTCTGGGGAAAGATTGATGAAGGCATGCCCAGCGCCGCATAGGCACCGGCCAGACACAGTGCGGCGCAGAGAAAGGCTATGACCAAGCCGTGGCGAGTGGCAAAAGAGCCGAGGGTGGAAGTGGGCATTATTTCAGCACCCGGATACGCGTCTCCGGCGGCAGGCCGTAAACACCTTGGGTTACGATAGTCATACCTTCCTGCAAACCTTCGCCCGATATTTCAATCAGATTGCCGTCACGCAAACCGATCTTGATGATCTTCTGCTTGGCGCTGTCGCCCTCAACCACGGCAATCACGCTTGCCCCGGCTCTGGTCACCACGCTTTCTATCGGAACCGCCAAGCGTTCCAACCGCTGTTCGGCGACGATGCGTACCTTGACGAATTGCCCTGATCGCAGGCCCGATCCGCTTTGTAAACTAGCCCGAACCCATACGGTATCGGTTAGAGGATCAACCTGAGGGCCGATAAAGACCAGTTTCCCCGGTTGAATATTGGAGCTGTTTTCTGTTGAACCGGTGCTGATTTCTACCCGCTGCCCCAATCGGAGTGAGGCAGCTTCCTGGCTGGGCACACGGATAGCGATGTCCAGCCGATCCAGATCGATCAAGTCCGCCAATACCGTATTCAGGCTCACCGCTTCGCCGACTTTAAAATGGATGGTTGCAACCGTGCCGGATAAAGGCGCTTTGATCAGCAATAACTCGCGTTGGGTCTGGGCGTTGAGCAAATCCTTGCGGGCGGTTTGGAGCAGTAACTCGGCTTCGTCATAGAGCTTGTGCGAGATGTTATCGGTCGCATTCAGTTGCTGTTTGCGTGCAAAGTTTTTTTGCGCAAATTCGACGGCCACTTCGGTTTTGGCAATCAAAGCATCTGCGCTGCGCGTATCCAGCTCGAACAATACAGCGCCTTTTTTTACCTGTTGGCCTTCCTCGCAGTGGGTTTGGGTGAGGATACCCGTCATCGGCGCCGCAATTTTTGAGCTGGCCGCTGGCTTGCCGCCTGTCGCAGGCTCAGGTTCAATCATGCCGTAAGCCATCACATAACGCTGTAAAGTCGTTTTGATGATTTTGCCGGTTTGTACGACCACTTCGGTGGCAAGTTCCTGCTCATCAGCCCAAACAGTCGTGTTGCAGCAGATTATGCAGGCGGTTATTGTTGCTAATTTTAACCAAAGACCGAGTTTCATTGGGGAGTTTTCCTGGTTGCGGAATCGGAGATTAATGCCGCAGTGAGCGTGGAAGCAATGGGATAGCGCAAAGTATCTTCCAGTGCATTAAGCGCTTGTTGGGTTTCGATCAGTACATCCAGTCGGGCGCGTTCGGCAGCGGCATTTTCCAGTTCCGCGCCGAGCAGCGCCAGACGGTCGGTTTCTCCGGCCTTGAGCAAGGCTTCGGCTGAATGCAGGGTATCCTGCTGAATGCGCATTTGCTGTTCGGCATCCAGCCACTTGGCGAACACCGCTGCCAAACCGGCGTGGGCGCGGTCAATATCGCCAAGGATGCGCAGTTGCAAAGCCTCGAAACGCACAGCAAGCTCATGGCGTTTAGCCTCAGCTTCGGCAATCGGCCCCTGATTTTGGTGTAATATCGGTACAGACAGCGCCGTTGCACCCAACAGCCAACGATGCTCACCCGTTTCCCAGGCATAACCGGGATTGGCCTGGATGTTGGGATACTGGTTAGCGATTTCGAGTTGCAGCGTAGATTGTGCTGCCGCATAATCTGCCAACGCGGCCAACACATCGGGACGTTTGTGCAGCGCGGTTTCTCTTAATTCGGCGACTGGAATACGATTCAAATCGGGTGGCTGAGCAAGATGGGTAAAATCGAGCTTAATCCCGGTCAGCGCATCAACCGGCACGCCGATACTGGTGGCCAGCAACACTCGGCTTTCGGCGCTTCTTTTTTGCGCCGCACTCGCATTCAATTTCAGTTGGTTTAAGGCCAGATGCGAACGAATCACTTCGAGTCGGGTAATTTCGCCCACTGTCAGCTGTTGTTCCAGCCGTTCGGTCATCGCTTGTTGAACGGCAAGTTGCTGTTGCAACAGGTGTTCGGCTTCCTGTGCAGAGTAAACCTCCAACATCGCCACACGCAACCGCCCACGTACCAACCAGGCGGCATCTGCCACCCGCAAGCGCGCCGCGTCGATCAGATGCTCGGATTTGTCTATACGAAAACCGCGTTTACCGAAGGTTTCGATCGGGATGCTGATGGAGCTGGCCGCTATCCAGGGGGCTGCCGCTGTCGCCAGATTGCTTATCCAGGTCGGTGAAATATTGACACTGGGATTAGGTCGTTGAGCTGCCGTTAGGCTGGCGGCATCCATTGATTCCGCCTGGGCGCGAGCCAGTGCAAGATCAGGATGGTAATAAATCGCCGCCAGCGTTAGCCGGTCAATATCCCAGGCTTTAGAAAGCGACCCAGTTTTGTTTGCGGTAGCGCTACCGATAAAATCCCTTAGGCCAGTACTGGACAGGCTGCGTGTTTCTATGCGTGTTGCCGAATCAGCGGCATTTAGCGGCTGATCCTGAAAACGAGCGCAACCGGTCAACGTAAGGCTTAACAGGGTAAATAGTGTCAGATGGATGAGTTTCATGTCGGAAATAGTAGCAGGCCATTCCCAACAGCAGAATGACAAGAAGATTACAATTTTGTCAGAAATGAAAGTTTAATAACAGTGCCTTCGCCAAGTGCGCTAATAATAGCTACCGAACCGCCATGCAAGTCCATGATGGATTTA
>JBCKWO010000127.1:0-2796 GCA_038922535.1 Methylobacter sp.
ATCGGCCTGAGTTGTGAGGTTTTCAATAACGAGGTTTATCGGATAAACAGTCTCTTTTTCAGGCGTTTTAAAATGCGCGTCCTCCCAATCCAGTTTCCCTTCGGCTATCGATAATTTTACGATATTAACCGGGAAAAATGTACCGCCGTCCTGTTTGGCTTGGTTGTTGTCTTTGAGTAGGTCTTTAAAATTGAAGACCCCGTCTTTATCTTTGGCGAGACGGACCACCGGCTTGCTCAGCCACACTTTATCAATAACCAGCGCCGCCTGACCGATGGAGTGCAGCACATTGATGTCGACATACAAATCGTCAAAACCAACAAACAGCCGACCGTCCGGTTCCTGGAGCGCAAAGCCCTGTAGGCTTAACTGTAGCGAAAAGGGGTCGAGCCGGACGGTTGAAATAGCCGCCTTTCTGCCGGTTTTCTGTTCGATAAATGTCGGAAGTTTTGACCTGAGCAGCGTCGGCAGCAGATAATAGCCCAGCACCGCATAGATACCCAGAAGGCCCATCGCTATAAAAACCGGTACTTTTATTTTAGATGCTAACCGTCTAATTTCCATAAACCCTTTTACTCAAATCCGCTTAAACTTGCCGCCATTATAAACAAAAAAGGCGACTCTCAGGGTTACTGATGAGCCGCCTTCTGGGCTGAATAATATTATCGACCGAGTAACTATTCAGCGTAGGGATAACATCCCTGACAAATCAAGCCTAGTGCTGGCCATCAAAGGGCATATAACCCTTAAAGGCCAATGGTGTAGGGATGTTATCCCTGGCATGCTAAATAGTTACTCGACCCAATCTATAAATCGAGATAACCGGTTTCTTCATGCAGAACGTTATCCAAGCCCTGCACTTCTTCATCGGAAGTCACCCTCAGGCCTATCAATTTATCCAAACATTTTAAAATTAAATAACTGAATAACCCGCTCCACGCCGCAGTAACCACAATCGCCAAGGCCTGAACGCCGACTTGATCCATGATCGACACGCCCTCAGCTAAACCCAGGCCGCCCAGACTGCTTGCCGCAAACACGCCGGTCAATAAGGAACCGGTCACGCCGCCTACGCCATGCACGGAAAACACGTCCAACGAATCATCGATTTTCAGGATGCGTTTGACGTATTGGGTCGCGTAAAAACACACGAAGCCGGCGGTAACGCCGATTACCAAGGCACCCAAGGGGCCGACAAAGCCAGAAGCGGGGGTGATGGTGCCTAAGCCTGCAATCATCCCGGTCACAATACCCAGCACACTGGGCTTACTAAAGCGCTTCCATTCTATAAACATCCAGGTTAAAGCCCCGGAAGCCGCACCGATATGAGTCACCAACATCGCCATGCCTGCGCGTCCGTCTGCAGTCAACGCACTACCAGCATTGAAACCAAACCAACCAACCCACAACATGCCTGCGCCGGTAACCACCATGGTCATGTTATGCGGCGGCATAGCCGTGTTCGGAAAGCCTTTTCTTTTACCCAATACCAACGCGGCAACCAACGCCGCAACACCAGCATTGACATGAATGACGATACCGCCGGCAAAATCCATCGCGCCCAAATCGGCCAGCCAGCCGCCGCCCCACATCCAGTGGCAAACCGGCATATAAACGATAATCAACCATAAACCGCTAAACCACAGCATCGCCGAAAATTTCATCCGCTCAGCAAAACCGCCGACTATCAGCGCCGGGGTGATGATCGCAAAGGTCATCTGAAACATGAAATAGACCGTTTCGGGAATATCACCGATTAACGATGCCACGCCAATGTCCGGCAAAAATACTTTAGAGCTGCCGCCGATGAACTTTTGCAGCGCCCCGCCATCGGCGAAAATAAAACTATAAACGCCAGCCAGCCAAAGAATGGAAACTAGACAGGTAATCGCAAAACACTGCATCAATACCGACAGCACGTTTTTGCTTCTAACTAAACCGGCATAAAACAGCGACAAACCCGGTATTGTCATAAACAATACTAGGGCAGTCGATGTTAAAACCCAAGCGGTATTGGCCTGGTTTAATTGATCCGCGAAAGCCAGACCAGGGAACATCATGAGGCTTAAAAACAACCTTCTATTTATGTTTAACAACATCTTTTTTTCCTTGTGCCTAAATGGCATCCTCTCCGGTTTCACCTGTTCTAATACGAATAACCTGCTCCAAATTGGACACAAATATTTTTCCATCGCCAATTTTTCCGGTATTGGCCGCATTAACGATGGTTTCGACAGCTTTATCCACCACGTCATCGGCGACAGCGATTTCCAGTTTAACTTTCGGCAAAAAGTCGACCACATACTCGGCACCCCGGTATAACTCGGTGTGGCCTTTCTGACGACCGAAGCCTTTTACTTCGGTTGCCGTAACGCCTGCAACGCCAATTTCAGATAATGCTTCCCTGACATCATCCATTTTGAACGGTTTAATGATCGCTGTTATTAATTTCATCTTCTCTCTCGGTTGGATAGCAAAAAGTGTTTGGTGGCATCGACTGCAATCATAGTGAATTATCAAGCAACATACAATTTATAGAGCTGACTACAGCACTAAAAAAGCGTGTTCTTTCGTAACCACTCAGTAGATGCTAGTTTTATGGGTGCACTTGTGGCACTGATTTGGAAGATTCAAGTTGATTTATCAACACAAGCCCTTATAATTATTTCTGCTTTCAGGTTCCAGAGGATTAAGCAGACCCAATGGTTAAACGGGAAGTCGGCAAGGTTTACGCCACTTATAAGCCCGACTCTAGGGTTAATTACCTGTGACCCAACAACTTGGCATAAAAAAACC
>JBCKWO010000128.1:0-2729 GCA_038922535.1 Methylobacter sp.
ATCTAAAAATGCCCGCCTCTGTTTTTTACAGGCGCTGAGTTTAACCACTCAGAGGACATTTCTACTTGGGAGAAAGAGGACATTACTACTTAGCGCTAACACCTTGCCAATTTGTAATCGTTCAATTACAATAAAAACATGTATATTATTAAACGCACCTTAGAATTCGATGCTTGGCTTAATAGCCTTAAAGATAACGTCACACGCATTCGGCTTGCGCACAGACTTGATAAAGCGCAACGTGGCAACCTTGGAGACGTTAAGCCTGTAGGCGAAGGTGTCGTTGAAATGCGCGAGCATTTTGGGTCTGGCTGGCGTATGTATTTTATCAAGTGAAGCGTAAAACCCCTTCCTTCAGGTGGGGGATGTAAGCGGTCACATACGACTGCTTCAGATTGGCGTACTTTGCTGTTCAATGTACTTTCTGATTATATCTATTGGCGCACCACCACAGCTCCCGGCGAAATAACTAGGCGACCATAGCACGTCCCCCCATAGTTTTTTGCAAATGCTTGGGTACTTTTTCTTTCGTATTAACCGGCTTGACACCCCTTTCAAGCTATTAACCAGCTTGGATACTGAGACCTTTGGAGGGTAGTTAATCAGCAAATGCACATGATCGCCCTCACCATCCATCTCAATCAGTTCAGCTTCAAAGTCATTGCACACGTCAGAAAATATAACTTTCATATCGTCAAGTACCTCTTTTGTGAAGACTGCTCTTCTGTACTTGGCAATAAAGACCAAATGAATATGTAGATTAAAAACGCAATGCCTACCTGTTCTATATTCGTTTTCCATATTGACAGACCAACTTGAAAATCGTACTATTCTAGCATGAGCAAAGTCATACGAAAAGCATTCAAATTCAGGCTAAAGACCACTCCTGAAATAAACAAAAGCCTAGCTAATTATGCGGGTGGATGCCGTTTTGTCTGGAATAAAGCCTTGGCGTTAAACCTGGGTCGATTGAATAATAAGTTGCCACTATTGTGGTACGAAGAAACTAATTTTTGGGTGACGCTTTGGAAGCAATCCGATGAATACGGCTTCCTGAAAGAATTGCCATCACAAGCCACCCAGCAGAAACTGAAAGACCTTGATAAAGCCTTTCGTGACGATTTTGATAAGAATCAGCCATTAAAAAGAATCCCTGTATTCAAGAAAAAAGGCCGGTCTGATAGCTTTCGCTACCCCCAGGGGTTTAAGATTGACCAAGAATCAAACCGCATCTTCTTGCCCAAGATTGGCTGGGTACGTTACCGAAATAGCCGAAAGATAATAGGCACACCGAAAAACATCACGGTCAGCCGTAAAGGCAAGCATTGGTTTGTTGCTGTGCAAGTCGAGTATGAAACCCCGTTATTACCCCATAAATCCACTTCTATTATCGGTATTGATATGGGTGTTAAACAGTTTGCAACCCTGTCTGATGGCACTGTGTATGCGCCATTGAATAGCTTTAAAAGTTCAGCGGAAAAGCTAGCTAAGTTGCAACGCAAACTCAAGAACAAAAAGAAACTCTCAAGTAACTGGAAAAAAGCCAAAGCAAAAATAACACAGTGCCATGAAAAAATAGCCAATGCTCGGCGTGACACCCTTCAAAAAATCTCAACTGAAATCTGCGAAAATCAAGCTGTGATAGTCGTTGAAGATTTGAAGGTCAAAAACATGAGCAAGTCATCAAAAGGCGATAGTGAAAAACACGGTAAAAAGGTGGCTCAGAAATCAGGGTTAAATAGAGCAATCCTAGATCAAGGCTGGGGCATGTTCTTTTCAATGCTTGAATATAAGCAGGACTGGAAGGGTGGAATGGTACTTAAAGTACCGCCGCACCACACCAGTCAAACTTGCCCGTGTTGCCATCATGTCGCCAAAGAAAACAGACTGACACAAGCTGAGTTTGTTTGTGTCGAATGTGGCTACAGTAACAACGCCGACCTGGTTGGCGCAATAAATGTACTCGCTAAAGGCCACGCGCTTTTAGCGAATAATTAACCGGCGGATAGCCGGGGCTAGTCTGTGAAGTGAACGGTGCAGTAATGTCGTCAGCAGCAGAAACCAGCAGGTAGTAGCGATACACGCTTGCTCCTTAGAAATAAGGAATCCCCGTTCCCTTTAGGGCGGGGAGGATGTCAATCAGCATGGGGATGTGTTAATTGTCATGCTAGGTGGCGGCGATAAATCCAGCCAAAGTTCTGATATTACGAAGTCAATTCAATTAGCAAAAAATCTTGAAGATTAAACTTAGAGGATAAAACCATGACCAACAAAATTAAAATTGCAGATTTACCTGAATTTGATATGGCGGAACATATTAAAACCGAAGCGGATATCGCTGCCTATCTTAATATCGTACTTGAAGAAGGCGATGCGTCAGAGCTTGCCCATGCACTTGGTATTATTGCTCGCGCAAAAGGCATGGCAGATATTGCACAAAAAAGCGGCATCACACGCGAGGCGCTATACAAAGCATTGCGTCCCAACGCACATCCACGCTTTGATACAGTGAACAAAGTAATGCATGCGATGGGCGTTAAATTGCATGCCTCAGTTTAGAAAAGCGGTCATTCTGAGCGGAGCGAAGAATCAAGCCCCGCCGTCATTCTGCACTTGATACGGAATCCAGTGACTTTGAGGGCTTAATTAGAGCTAAGTGATTGAAAAAACAGAAAGAAGTCTATTTTAGCAGAATCAATTGAGACTGACCCTCATTGACTTTTGCTACC
>JBCKWO010000129.1:0-2722 GCA_038922535.1 Methylobacter sp.
TGCCAGAGATACTTTAGGTAACGATGCATCAGCAGCACAAGTAGCTACTCTCGCATTTGAACGTTTGGCAGTTTCATTCGGACAGAAAATACTTGAAGTTATTCCAGGACGAGTTTCTACTGAGGTAGATGCTCGTCTGTCCTACGACACCGATGCCAGCATCCGCGTAGGCCGCGAATTGATTGCTATGTACGAAGCGCAAGGCGTTTCGCGTGAACGGGTACTAATCAAGATTGCCTCGACTTGGGAAGGTATTCAGGCCGCCGCAGCTCTTGAAAAAGAAGGTATTCACTGTAATCTGACCTTATTGTTTGGGCTACATCAGGCAATCGCCTGTGCCGAGAATGGAATTACCCTGATTTCACCTTTCGTTGGTCGTATTCTGGATTGGTACAAAAAAGATACCGGTCGTGATTCCTATGCGCCTGCTGAAGATCCAGGGGTGTTGTCGGTTACACAAATCTATAATTACTATAAAAAATTCGGCTATAAAACCGTAGTTATGGGCGCAAGCTTCCGTAATATCGGTGAGATTGTTGAGTTGGCAGGTTGCGATCTATTGACTATTGCGCCGTCTTTATTAGCAGAGCTTCAGTCTACCGAAGGCAATCTTGAGCGCAAGTTGGATCCTAAGAATGCAGCCGGCATCTCAATTGAAAAACTAAGCATAGATAAGGCGACTTTCGATAAAATGCATGCTGAAAATCGTATGGCTACCGAAAAATTGGCTGAAGGTATCGATGGTTTCACCAAAGCATTGGAGTCGTTAGAAGAAATTCTTGCTGCTCGATTGGCAGTTTTGGAGGGATAATCAGTTAAGCCATTCGGCGGATGTCTTATCTACAGTCGGGTGGGGAAGCTTCTTTATCTATGTAGCACCGCAGGGACAGTGTTCCTGCGGTGCTACAAAATTAAAAGCTGTACAAAGAAAAATTAATTGAAATCTGCAAGTCGATGGTTTGTCGATGTTGTTGGCTTAAGCTAATCAGTCATGGATTTTTGATCATTTTTAGCTATGCCAAAGTTTGCCATTTATATTAAGGCGAGTATTCTCATCGAATAAGTTTTAGTCGGGTTGCTTGGTCGCCCCAAGTGTTAAGTTTCGTAGAACCACCTCAATACGGAATTTAACTGAACAATAAGTGAGGTGAATTTTGGAAATATATTATGAACAATCTTACAGCGCTTTCATTAAGTATTGCCGGTCTGGCTGGGCTAGCAACGTTTTTGGCAGTGGGGCCACTTAGCGGTATTTTTCTTATTTGGGCTGCAACTATTGCATGGGCAGCTTATTTTTTCTTGGGAGGCACCCCGGAAGCCTTAAAAAACACTATCGTGTGTGGAATCTTCGGCGTTTTTATGGCTTGGTTAGCGGCTATTGAACTCACTAATATTCCGGCTACAGTCGTACTGGGCTTCCCATTTTGGGCAGCTGTTACAGTAACTTGTTCGGTTTTGGTTGCGTGTCTTGCGGCAAATATTCCAGCACTTGCGACAATACCGGCTACCGTTCTTGGTTACTCTTCCACATTCGCATATCTGCTACAAACTCCAGACAAATTGACTAAAGACGTTTTGTTGGGTGCTTCTTTGGATAACCCTCTAGTTTTGATATCTATATCAATCATAGTGGGAGCGTACTTTGGCCAGTTTTCTGGGCAGTTGAGTGCAAAACTTCAGGAAAAATAAGTTATCCTGCGGCTTTCGAAATTTTAAGTCGAGTATAAGAAGTTTCAATAGTATTGTATGTTCCTAGCCGTTCCTTATTATTGTATTTAGTTTATAAGAGCTTTTTTTACGATATGAGGACGGCTAGTGCTTTTATGTTTGTGCTTGATTGACAAGATTCGCCTAAAGTTAATTACGGGGTTTTGTTAATTTTTTGGCGCAGACAGTCTCCAACACAACGTGCTGTAAATCCTCTAAGTAATTGGTGTAGCCAACCGGATTCACACTGAAAACATATTATTTGTTTAAGTATGTTAATTAATCCGATGGTATTTTCCGCTCAGTTTGACATCTTTGAATCGTAGTGACTTTTAACCTGAATGCCTTCAACTTATTGTCGATAATGTATTCGTCAATATGTGCATGATACTGTTTTATTTTTAAGGCAGTAGCTCTTGATAACAGCAGCAGAATATAGTGGATTTGTTATATTGGATGTTACCTTATCCCAGATCTTTAATACCTAGCTTTAAAGGATGTCGGCTTTTAGGTAGCAAAGCTACACATCATCGTTTAAGGATAACGCTATTTCCTGAGCCAATTGATGAGCTATTTTAAAACCGCGCATTTCTAGGATGCCTTTGGTATTCAGAGAGATGATTAGGTAGAGTGCTTCGGGGTAGGATGCCAGTTCTAGGTCGGTGGGTGAGGGTGTTGCTGGTGCGGTTGGGTGAGAGTGATAGATGGCGAACAGCTGCTCTCCCTGATCGCGCATTTTAGCCATAGCTGAAATTTGCTGGCTGGCGTCAAGTTGGAAGCGCTGCCGAGGTTGGTCGGCGATATTGTTAACGGGATAGCAGCTGCTCGGCAGACCATTTTTACTACCGATAAGTCCGCAAACTTCAAGATCCGGCGATATTTGCGCTAGATGCAGTAGTTGATTGGTTATTTTTCTGGGAATTTGGATGTGTTCTTGGGTCATATTGAATGCCATTGTCCATAAGTTACCCGGGGCTGTCCGGATAAGTCTGTATGGGTTTGTACGTTAGTATAA
>JBCKWO010000130.1:0-2634 GCA_038922535.1 Methylobacter sp.
CAATGGCAGAGATTGGTGAGCATTTTGGGGTTCACTACATGACAGTAAGCCGGGCAGTGCGGAAGTACGAGGCAAATCTTAAGGAGATGTTGGAATGTTAGAACTGACTCCGTATTGCGAGAACTGACCCCGTATTGCGGCTCGGGAGCGTTCCGTGTGGTCTACGTGGCGAAGTTTGCAAATGCAGTCTATGTGCTTCACTGTTTCCAGAAAAAAACACAGAAAACCAACAAGACGGATTTGGACTTGGCCGAGAGTCGTTATCGGGACTTACACAGGAGCTTGAATAATGAGCAATGAACAATTCGCTAGCGTATGGGATGCCATCGAAGACACCCACGAGGAAGCAGAAAACATGAAACTTCGATCTAGCTTGATGATGGCACTGAAAAACCACATCACCCGTGTCGGACTGAGTCAATCGCAGGCTGCCAAGTTATTTGGTGTCACGCAACCACGAGTATCCGACCTCATGCGCGGAAAGATCAGCCTGTTTGGTTTGGATGCGCTGGTCAATATGGCTGCCGCCGCTGGTTTGCATGTCGAAATGCGTGTGCTGGAAACGGCCTAGTGTCACGTCACACATGCACGCAGCGTCGGGGTCAGGCCTTTCATTTTTCCTTTTCCATCTGTTCGATAATCTGCCGTGGTGCACACCGCAAGGTTTGGATTGAATAATTCGCGCCAAAATATATGGCCTAAAGTGACGGTAATCATCGTCAATTGGAACGGCGAGCGCTTCCTCGACCGTTGTCTGTCAGCATTGCAGGCGCAGACGGTCGCGCCGCACGAGATCATTCTGGTGGATAACGCGAGCTCTGATGCGTCGCTCGACATCGTGCGTCGCTTTCCTTCGGTGCGTTTGCTGGCGCAGAACGAGAACCTCGGCTTTGCGCGGGGTAACAATCTGGCAATCGAGGCGGCTGCAGCTGAATCAGAATGGATCGCGTTGCTTAATCCGGATGCGTTCGTCGAACCGCACTGGCTGGAGGCGTTGCTGTCGGCGACGCACGATTATTCTGATTTCGACGTATTTGGCAGCAAGCTGGTGAATGCGGCTGATCCGGCGGTGCTGGATGGGGCGGGCGATGCGTATCACATCAGCGGGCTGGTGTGGCGCATGGGGCACGGTGCAGCCGTGTCGTCTTTCTCCGAGCAGGTGCGCGAGGTGTTCTCGCCGTGTGCGGCGGCAGCGCTGTACCGGCGCAGCGCATTGCTTGAGGTGGGTGGTTTTGACGAGGTTTTTTTTTGTTACGTCGAGGATGTTGACCTGGGGTTTCGTCTGCGGCTGGCGGGGTATCGTTGTCTCTATGTGCCGTCCTCGGTGGCGCATCATGTTGGCTCGGGTACGACGGGCGGGCAGCACAGTGATTTCGCGGTGTATCACGGGCACCGTAACCTGGTCTGGACCTATGTGAAGGATATGCCGGGGGTGTTGTTTTGGGTGTTCCTGCCGCTGCATTTGGCGATGAATCTGGTTGTGCTGGTGGTGTTTACCTTGCGCGGACAAGGGGCGTGCTATCTGAGGGTCGAGCTTGCCCAATTCCCGCTCTGCGGCGGCGTCTAGCTCAACCTTCCACGCCATAACGCTTCATCACTTCCTCAAGCGGAGCTGTCTGAACTCTGCCAGCGCGGATTTCAATCAAGCGCTGTTCGGCCAAATACAAATCTTCGAGGTCGTCCAAGTGCTCGCAAATGGCCTCTGTTACGTAGTAAGTCTTGCTGCGCCCAGTGAGGGCAGACAAGTTTTGCAATCTAGTTTCCACATCGACGGGTAACCGAATTGAGATAGCCATAATATAGTGGAGCCCTATTTTCCGTTCTAGTGAATGAAGAGAATGTTCATGAAGCGGCTAACCAAGGGTTTACCACCGAAAGGCCATCAATCAATTCAAAATCACGCTCGTTACGTGTCGCCAGCACCAAGCCGTGCTCCAGGGCGATGGCCGCAATCTGCGCATCTTCGACACTGATGGGCCGCCCGAGTCGGGTACGCAGCGCCACGATACGCGCGTAGCAAGCAGCCGCCTGCCCATCGAAGGGTAAGCAACGCCCGACAAATTCTTCCGCGAACATCGCCTCGGCGGTCCGTTGCAACCCCAGCTTACGCTGCCCATCCGGCATCAGGGCGACACCCAGCTCAATTTCGGCACGGGTTACGGCGCATACCCATACCTGCCCGGACACCTGTGCATCGAGCCACGCCACAACCTCTTTAGTAGGCGCTGGCCGCATGAACTCGGACAAGACATTGGTGTCCAGCAAGATCATGCTGGTTTATCCCAGTTCAACGGCGTGCGCGGCAGCGATCTCGGCGGGATGGACAACTCGGTCGCCACGGCCTGAAAGCGGCTAGCCAAACGCTGGCCCAAACCCGTTGCAGGCGTGGCTGGGGTCAACGCCTGACGCAAAATACTGCGCACTTCTTCCTCCATGGATTGCCCATGGCGTGCCGCCTGCACCCGCAGGGTGGATTTCAGATCATCATCAAAATTACGTACAGTCAGCGTCGCCATATGAGCTCCTCAACATTAAAAGCAATGACATCATTGTAGTCAATGCAATCTGACAACGCAATGACAAACTAACTCAGCACACCGCCTTCAACACACCCAGCCTGACCAGCGTGCAAAA
>JBCKWO010000131.1:0-2589 GCA_038922535.1 Methylobacter sp.
CAAAAAACATTTTCACCGCTTGAGCGGGAGTGATGCCCAAGTCGTTGAAAACGGCAAAGGTTTCCTGCTTTTCTTTTTCATCGATACGAATTTGGTAGGTTTTTGAACTTGACACTGTAAGCATATCCAGAACGTTAAAATAGATACGTACATAGTAATGACAAGCATAAATAAATCAAACATTTTTCAAAAGCCCGCATAACAATCAATGAAGCCAAGCTTGATCGCTTTATCATTGAAACCCACCGAGAAAGTGAGCATTTTTAATGCAGCTATTAAAGCGTAAGCCGCTGTTTTTTTCTTCGCGCTCTTCGTGGTGAAATGGTTTTTTATGGATGAGCTGTTGCTTTAAGACGTTGGAGCCATTGAATACTGCGAGTTAGACCTTCCAGGTTTTTAAAACCTGGAAGGTCTGGAGGTAACGACAATCATCTGTCAAAGTCAGTTTTGGGGAAGTACCCAATAAAGGCAACGCTAGTACCGCAACGCATCAGATAATGTCACCGGGTGTAGTTTTACGGTGGCGATAGCATCCAGCAATAATGGCAATACTTCGAGTATGACAGGACTGCCGTCGGCCGTTTGGGCGGCGTTGTCGTCATGCAACAGCAGTATGTCACCTGCTTTTAGGTTGTCCAGCAGTTTCGCCAGCACCACCTTAGGGTTGGATTCTACGGTATCGAAACCACGCCGAGTCCAACTGGCCAGTTGCAGATTGAGCCGATTGAGCACGGGATCGAGCAGGGCATTGCGCAATCCTGCCGGCGCTCGAAAAAAGCTGGGGCGGACACCGGTAATGGCGGCCAGAGTTTGCTGGGCGACTTCCAGTTCGGAAAAATACCCGCCCGGCATCAGCAGGGCAAAGTTGTGCCGATGGTGCATGCTGTGATTTTCTACGGCATGGCCTCGCTTGACAATTTCCCTGCACAAATCCGGGTACCGTAAAGCCTTCTCGCCGATGCAAAAGAAAGTGGCTTTCGCGCCATGGCGATCCAGCAGATCGAGAACGGCTGGCGTTATAATTGGGTTCGGGCCGTCATCAATGGTGATGGCAATTTCCCTTCGTTTGGCACTCGCTTCTGGAAGCGATGTCCAATTGAAACCTAATAGACTGCAACGCGGCAAGAGTCCGGCAAGGGTCAAAAGCAGCTGATCGAGAATGATGGCGGTAATGGCTAAGGCGCGAAGTTCTGGCAGGATGACCGCAACCGCTGCGGCTGCCAGCGTGAAAAAAAAGGACCACTTGACCAGTAGGGTTGGCCGCCAATGTCGGTTATCGCTAGGAGCCTGTCCGAGAATAGGAATCGTAGCGAGGGGAAGCCATTTTGAGTCAGATTTTTCGATCATTTGAGGCGAATAGTTGTTCTATTTAACGAAAATGATCGGGAAATCTGGCCAAAAGAGCTTTCCCGTAGTAGGTTCTCTATTCTCGGACAGGCTCCTAGGGATGGTGTGTATGCCGCCAGCCAGTAGGGAACTGGCGCGGTAAGCCGCAAAGGGGTTCATGGCGTGTGGGTCGGTTGCTTGCCTCGGTAGGCATCACCGGTGCCGAGTAGAGCGGCGATTAGATTTTTCTGTATCTCCGAACTACCGGAAAACAAGCGACCAGCCAAGGCGTCGCGCACCAATGCCGCCATCTCGCTACCCACCTCTAATCCTGATGCACCCATGATTTGCACTGCATCCAAACTGGACTGCAAAAAAGCTTCGGCGGCATAAAGTTTGGTTTGCGCCGAGGCCATCGTCAGCCGTTGACCGGTATCGCATAATCTTGCGCATTCACCCAGCCATAGGTCTATGGTGTCCAGGCGCAGCTTCATGTCGGCGATGCGGTGGCTAATGGCCTGATGGCTGCCCAGATGTACGCCTTTGGATGTCCTTTCCCGGCTGTAACGAACGACCTCGCGCAACTGCCATTCCATAACGCCTGCGATACCCGCGAACACGAAGGCTCTTTCGTACTCCAGCGCTTTTTGTATCATCTGCGCTCCTGCTCCGACTTTGCCCAACAGACGGTCAGCATCGAGCGGGCAGTTTTCCAGAAAGAGGCTGCCGGTGGCGCTACCCAGGCAGGCAGCCAATTCGCCATCAGTAGTAAAGCGGCAGCCCTGATCCTGGCGGGAGACCAAAAAGGCGCTGATGCTCCCGTTCAGCTTGGCGTACACCACCAGCCAATCGGCCAGCGGGACATTGGTGATATAGCGTTTTTCGCCGTTCAAAATATAGCCTTTTCCGCTTAGTTCGGCGCGGCTGGTCATGGCTTGCACATCCGAGCCGCAGCTAGGTTCGGTGATGGCATGTCCTCCCAGCCACTGCCCAGCCAACAGCGGCGGCAGGAATTGTTCCTTTTGCTGCTCGGTTCCGTAGAGCAGGATGGGGAATACCGCCCCCCATAAATGGGCGTTTACCGCCAACAGTAAGCCGGGGTCGCGGCTGACCTCGCCCACTCGACGGTGGATTTTGCACAAAGACAGGAAGTCGTCATTTAAGCCCCCATAAACGTCCGGTAGGGCATGCCGCAATACGCCTTGATCGGCGACCATCTGAAAGCGAGATCGGATGTGTTGTTTGTCCGGCTGTGAGCAATAA
>JBCKWO010000132.1:0-2538 GCA_038922535.1 Methylobacter sp.
TTAGTTCGGACATCGCAAAACGTTAGGAACGGGGTTGCAAACCTCGTCCCGCTTGGGAACCCGCGTAAATGCGCAAAATGCTATCAACAGTGCTATTATGCAATCATTGATATTAAATTTAATGAGTGAAAGCAATGGCATCCGTTACTGTCCGCAATTTACCCGATGAAACGCACCGTGCCCTGCGCGTGCGTGCCGCAATGCATGGCCTCAGCACTGAGGCCGAAATCCGGGCGATCCTCGAAAATGCCGTTCGGCCGGAGGGTCGGATCAAGCTCGGTTCCCTGCTGTCCGAAATTGGCCGCGAAGTGGGTGGCGTCGATCTTGATATCGAACGCGATAGAACACCTGCCGTGCCGGTGAGCTTTGAATGATCCTGCTCGATACCAACGTCGTTTCTGAGCCGTTAAAAGCGGCTGGAGATATAAACGTGCTTGCCTGGATCGACGCGCAGATCATCGAAACGCTGTATCTCTCGACCATCAGTCTTGCGGAACTGCGTTTCGGTATCGCTGTGCTGCCTGAGGGCAAACGCCGGGATACGCTTGCATCCAGTCTTGAACAGCGCGTCTTGCCGTTGTTCGCGGGTCGCATCCTGTCATTCGATGACTCTGCGTCGCGAGCCTATGCAACGCTGCGCGCCTGTGCTCGTACCGCTGGACAGGCCATTGCGCCCGCAGACGGCTATATCGCAGCTATCGCTGCGACGCATGGTTTCACGGTAGCCACGCGCGACACCTCGCCTTTTGACGCCGCTGGCTTGCCTGTCATCAACCCTTGGACATGGAAGGCACACTGATGCCGCAGGCTTTATGCGCCGTAACCCGACAAATTGCCGCAAACGTCGGGTCGCCTCGGCAATTGCTCAAAGCACATGGATGTGCTGAATGCAGGAAATGCCTGGAGCATTTTCCTGCCTGCATTGCCCTACCTCCTGCGTCCGTGCAATCGTAAAAGAGCCTGCTGTTGGCACGCTTCGCTAAGAAACATGCACGAAATAACTTGAGCAAGTTAACGCGTAACGAATAAAACAACCGTAGGAGCGGCTTTAGCCGCGATCGATCGCGGCTAAAGCCGCTCCTACGGTTGTTCAACTTATTTCGTGCATATTACTAACCCGACCTGGCACCAGCTTGGGAGCCAGCGAAAAAAAGGCGCGCGATGCGTCCCCTGCCCGACTATTCAGCTTCGTAGGTCGGGTTAGGCGCGGCTTTATGCGCCGTAACCCGACAAATTGCTATTCAGCGTAGGGATAACATCCCTGACAAACCACCGTTTCGGCAAGCCTAGTGCTGACCATCAAAGAGCATCTTACCCTTAAAGGCCAATGGTGTAGGGATGTTATCCCTGATAGGCTGATAATCAACCCGCCTGCAAGGAAATGCAAGGTTTTGCCATGTTATGCAAGGTAAATTCATCTGATAATAGCGCCCCATCCCTGTCCAGCTTAATTGCCGGACGGACAACGTTATAACCAGAAAGGCGGTGCAATGAAATCCTTAAATGTCAAGTCCCCCCTGCAAACAACATTATCGCCCCGCATCGCCATCGTCGAAGATGACCGGGATTTGCTGGAATCCACGCTGGAATACCTGACGGAACTGGGTTATTCGGCCTGGGGCGTTGGCAGTGCGGAAGCTTTTTACAAACGCTTGACTGTTGATCCGATCGACGTGGTGGTGCTCGACATTGGCTTGCTGGGTGAAAACGGCCTATCTATTGCCGCACGGCTGCGTCAGGCCTACCCATCTATGAGCATCATCATGCTCACTGCGCGCGGTGAACTCGACAGCCGGCTCCACGGCTACAAACAAGGTGCAGACATCTACCTGGTCAAACCTGTTGATTGGCGAGAGCTGCTCGCACAAATCCACGCGCTGCACCGCCGCATGGTGGTTTTGACAGCGCCTACGCCTTCCAATGAGTGGGTGCTCAAACAAGCAGGGCGTGAGCTGGTCACGCCGCAAGGCCACTCTATCAGTCTCACGCACATGGAGAGTTTGGTGCTAAATCGACTGGCCCAACATGCTGGGCAGCCGGTAGAGCGTGCTTTGCTTATGTCCGAAGTGCTGGGCGAACAAGCCTATCAGTTAGATCCGCGCCGCCTCGAAGTCTGCATCAGCCGTTTGCGCCAGAAGATGCTCGCTGCGATGGGCGACAATAATGACATTAAAGACGATCAACTTCCGCTAAAAACCGTTCGCGGCACGGGATATATCTTTACCCAGGCCATCCACATCCACGAAACGTCGCATTCTTGAAAGGGCTTCCTATGAAGCTACCGACTCCAATATTTTGGCTTCCCATTTAAGCAGGGACAGCCTAAAAGTAATGTGCACGAAATAAGTTGAACAACCGTAGGAGCGGCTTTAGCCGCGAGTGTCGCGGCTAAAGCCGCTCCTACATCAGGGTTTTGTTAAAACAGTTATGGGCACATCCTATGCCGTGACTGTAGGTTATTTATTTGACTCCCACGCGCTGCGTCACTGCCGACCAGATACGAACCCGCCTTGCCGCCGAATACGTTAAGGCGCGATG
>JBCKWO010000133.1:0-2395 GCA_038922535.1 Methylobacter sp.
ATCGAGTATGGCTTGCGTGGCGAGTTGGGCGGAGACGCTGACGCCAGCCACACCACCGCCCGGACGGGTCCAATGTCCGGTGTGGAAAAGTCCGGGCAAGGCTCCACGCACGCCAGGTCGGTTTGGGCCGATCTGGTCGGGGCTGGGCGCAAAGCCATAAGCCGCGCCTTGCTGGTTAAGCGTGTAACGTTCCAAGGTTCTGGGCGAACCTGACTCCACCAATAACAGGTGGTCATTAAGGCCGGGGAAATGGCGCTCGGCTTTTTCCAACAGCTGCTGCTGGAATGTTTTCTTAGCCTCCCGCCAGGATTGTCCGATTTGAAATGGGCATAAGGTGGTCAGCTCCAGAATGTGATGCCCATCAGGCGCTAAAGAGGGATCGGCCAAACAAGGAAGGGTGGCTGAAAACCAATTGGAACGGCCATCCTGCGTCAATCCATAGCTCGTTTCATGGTCGAAAGACTCATAGAAAAAGGACTCGTGGCTATGAACCGTTTCGGAAATGGGCAGATCGGTGGCTACATAATTCACAAAGATAGACAGCGAGGGAGTCAGTTTTGCCAGGCCCTGACCATAGCCATCCGGCAAGTTTTCCGAGCCAATCAACAAGTCGGCGGTCTGCCGGATGTCGATATTGGATACCACCACCTTGGCGAGGATAAGCTGACCGTTTTCCAAGGTCACTCCGCCGGCTTCGCCTTGCACAACATGGATGCGCCGCACACTGGAATTCAGCAACACCTCGCTGCCCTGCCGCTCCACGGCATCCACAAGAAGATTTGCGTAAACCTGAAAACTGCCACGACAATAATAAGCGCCCTCATAGGTATAACCCGCCATCATGCTCGCCCAGTACAGGAAAGATAGCTTCGAAGGCGGCAGTCCCAGATAAGGCCAGAGGGAGGCACAGACACTCTTTAGGCGCGGATCAACCAGAAACTCATCCAACGCTTCGGCCAATGTCGTGCGGCGGTAACGGAATAAATTGGCTAGAGCGCGTGCGGGTGAAACGCTGCTTGATCGGCCCGGCTCCAGCAATTCCTCCGCCAGCATGGCTTCTTCCGCCAACAGCCGGCAAAGGCGAATCAGCGCCAACAGCCGGTCTTTTTCCAGAGGAAACTGTTCGGTCAGTCCGGCAATGAAAGCTTCCTCGCCAGCTTGCAAGGATATTTCAAATTCCGGAAAAACCGCCCTTGCGTAAGTTTGGATGGGCAGAAAAACAGCTTGCGGGTCTATGTCCACGGCACGGCAGATATTGTGGATGGTGCTACCGTTACGGTAGCCGTTAACGCCACAGCCGCTGACCAGATGGACGCCGGAATCGAAATGGTAGTTGCGCCGCTTGAAACCGTGGGCATATCCGCCCGGACGGTCATGGCGCTCAACCAACAGCACGGACTTTCCGGCCTTAGCCAGCATTGCCGCAGTACTTAGCCCACCTATGCCGGCACCGATAACGATGACATCGTAAGCTTCTTTTTTAGATTCTTGGTGAATACCGCGCATGGTGTATTTTTCTATTTATCGTTCCCATGCCTGTCCTGAGCATTGTCGAAGGGCTCTAGCGTGGGAATGCAGTTAGGGACGCTCCGGCGTCGCGTTCGGCACCAAAAGTAGGCGCTTTAGGCGACGCTGGGGCATTGACGAATGCAAGCTGAAACTTGGACATGCACGGCTAGGTTAGCAGATTGCCAAGCGCGGCTCAAATATGCTAACCCAGTTCTGCCAATAGCTTTTCCATCTCGGTCTTAGTCAGCTTTCCCACTTCGTTGCGCGGGATGCGGGTGACGAAGTGGATTTTTCGTGGAAGGAAAACCTGATCCACATACGGCAGCAAGCCTTCCCGTATGCTTTGTTTGTCCAGGTCGCTGACCACCACCACCGTTAGGCGGCCTTCATCCGACCCGTCTTCGAGGAAACAAAAGCCGTCATCCACCCCGTCTAACTCGTTTAACCGACGGTTAAGTTCGGACAAGGAGGTGCGTTTGCCGCCGACTTTGACCATGTCGAGCTGCCGACCCAGCACCGTGAAACGCCCATCCAGTTCGATGCTGAAATTGTCCTGCAACGCTACTGCCTCCGGCAAATGGGGCGATTCCACGCGGGTTTGGCCGGTTTCGTCCTGAATCAAGCGGGCGCCGGGGTAGGGTCGCCACAAGCATTCACGCAAGGGCTGGCGGCTCGCAAAGGAAAGAGTTTCCGTGCTACCATAAATTTCGTAGGGGGACAGACCTAAGGCGGCGACGGTTTTGTGGGCCAGCTTTTCCGATAATACGTCGGTGGCGGAAATCACGCCAACCAGTTTAGTCCAGGGATCGTTTGCGTGGGTCAGGGCGCGCAAATGAGTCGGCGTTGTCGCCAGTACCGTGGGATATGGAGCCGTTTCGATCAACTG
>JBCKWO010000134.1:0-2367 GCA_038922535.1 Methylobacter sp.
AGCACCAAGATCAGTGTCGGCAGCATTCAAAATATCTTAAAACTGGCCGAACAACTGAAGCTATCCTGGCCGTTACCGGACGACTGGGATGACCAAACCTTAGCCCTCAAGTTTTATCCCCGCTCAGATGCCCGGCCTTCAGCCAAATACCAGGAACCGGCATGGACAGAAGTGCACCTGGAGCTAAAGAAAAAAGGCCTGACCAAGCAATTGCTGTGGGACGACTGCATGGATGCAGGAGGTAGAGCAACGCAGGAGCAGTTGCCGAAGAATATGCCCAGCACTACCCGAACCGTTGCTATAGCTACTCGCAGTACTGCGCCCGCTATGCAGACTGGCTGAAGAAACAGAAACGTTCCATGCGCCAAACGCATCGCGCTGGTGAAAAGTTGTTTATCGACACTGCCGGACCCACGATGCCCGTAGTCTGTGCATCAAGCGGCGAAATCCGCACGGCGCAAATCTTCGTGGCGGTGCTGGGTGCATCCAATTACACCAGCGCCTGTCTTGAGCTTGTCGAAGGGCCGAGGCAACCTGGAGCCAAAGCCTGCCGGATTGGTTAGGAAGCCATGTCCGCGCCTTCGAGTTTTTTGGTGGCACGCCAGTGATGTTGGTGCCGGATAATTTGAAGAGCGGCGTCAACAAAGCCTGCCGTTACGAGCCCGAACTCAATCCCAGTTATCACCAGTTGGCAGCCCATTATGCGGTCGCGGTGGTGCCTGCAAGGCCTTATAAGCCCAAGGATAAAGCCAAGGCCGAGGTCGGTGTTCAGATTGTCGAGCGCTGGATCATGGCCAAGCTGCGTCATCAAACGGTCTTCTCTCTGGCTGAGCTGAATCAGTGCGTCCGCGCCTTATTGACTGAACTCAATCAAAAACCCTTCAAGCAATGGCCGGGCAATCGTCGAGAGTGGTTTGAAAACCTGGATCAGCCGGTGCTGTCGCCGTTACCCAAACACGCCTATCAATACGTCGACATCAAGAAAGCCCGCGTCAACATCGACTATCACATCATTTATGCCCAGCATCTGTATTCGGTGCCGCATCACTGCGTCGGCGAGCAGGTTGAAGTGCATGCCGGCGACAAGCTGATTGAAGTCTATTTTCACGGCAAACGCATCGCCAGTCATGTCCGCAAGTTCTATCCCGGCATGACCACCGAGCCCAGCCACATGCCGGAAAAGCATGCCCAGCATCAGCAATGGACGCCAAGACGCTTAATGAACTGGGCGCTGTCTATCGGGCCTGACGCGCTGCAATGGGTCAAGACGCAGCTGGAGCGCAAACAGCATCCTGAACAGGCTTATCGCGTCTGTCTGGGGCTATTGAACCTCAGTCGCAGCTATCCGGCCGAACGCTTGAATCAGGCTTGCGCGCTCGCCAACCAGGAATCACTGTTCAAATTGAAAAACGTCAAAGCCATTTTGCAGAGCAACCGCGACAAGTTGCCGACAGCCTTAGCCGTACAACTGTCCTTGTTGCCTCAGGATCATGAAAACATTCGTGGCGCAAAGAGCTTTCACTAAGCCCCGGAAACACTAAAACCTTGAGCAGTCAGAGCCTACAGCGCAGGAATGTTAATGCCTTGAAAGGCTTGATTGCTCACCTTTTATCTAACACAGGCCCTTACTCATGATACAACAACTCCTCAGCCAACTACGCCAACTCAAGCTCAGCGGCATGGCCTCGGCGCTGCAAACCCAGCAAGAACAGCCCGGCAGCTACGAAGGTTTGGCCTTTGCCGAACGCCTGCAATTTTTAATCGATCACGAAGATCAGGAGCGCAATCAGCGTAAACAGGAACGTTTGACACGGGCTGCGAATTTTAAACTCAGCGCCCACGCCAAAGACATCGATTACCAGCACACACGCGGTTTGCAGCAGTCGCAAATGGCGTCGTTACTGATGTGCGATTGGCTAAAAAAAGCCCAAAACCTGTTGCTGACCGGTCCCTGCGGCACCGGCAAAACCTATATTTCTTGTGCGCTCGGTCATCAAGCCTGCCTGAAAGGTTATAGCGTTAAATATTACCGGCTTCCACGTCTCATACTCGCATTGACGCAAGCCAAGGCGGACGGCAGTTACAGTAAATTGCTAAAAGCCATAGCGAGTATGGATATGCTAATCATCGACGACTGGGGATTGGAACCCTTAAATGCCGCCACCCGGAATGACTTGATGGAAATAATGGATGATCGATATGAGCATTCTGCAACCGTCATTATTAGTCAATTGCCTACCGAACAATGGTATCAGGCTATTGGTGATAATACCTTAGCTGACGCCATTTTAGATCGGCTGATGCACAACGCCCACCGGATTAATTTGAAAGGAGAATCGATGCGAAAAAAAATGAATTCCTTGACCC
>JBCKWO010000135.1:0-2340 GCA_038922535.1 Methylobacter sp.
TCGGCAAATGATATTAGATGAAATGTTGGAACTGACCCCTTTTCTTGTTTTACTGTCCAATTTATTTCGCAGTAGACAAAATTGTCCTAGTTTAGTTAAGCGGTATGTAACGATTCAATCACCAAGCTTGGTGAATTAGATACAATCCTCAGCAAGGCTGCAGCTGGGCCTGTTGGTGTGCGGCGATGTTGTTCCCAGTTTTGCAGGGTTTTAATACTTACGCGCATTAAATTAGCAAATTCACTTTGCGACAGTCCAACGCTTTCCCTCACCGCTTTTGCGTCGGGGGCTTCAAGTTTAAATACTCTTGATGGTTTACTTTCGCCTTTGCTAATGGCTTTCGCTTCTTTTAAACTCTTAACTAAATCATTAAACATATCTTTTTCCATGTTATAGCTCCTTCACTAGTTCACGTAAAACTTTGGTTTCTTGGTCAGTCAAATTATCCTTTTTAGACTTGGGATAAACTAACAGCATGTATATTTGATGGTTGTCTTTTATCCAATAATAAATAACGCGAACACCACCACTTTTGCCACGCCCAGCTAAACCGAAGCGCATTTTACGAATGCCGCCACCATCTTTAATAATTGAGCCTAGCGCAGGGTTATCTAACAACAAATTCTGCAACACTCTGTAATCATCATCTTCCATTAGAGAAGTTATTAGCCTAGTAAAGGTGTGCGTCTCGATAAATTCCATATACTGCATACTATACTTCATTGGCGTATAAATCAACCTTCAATTTATCTCAATCTAGAAGCGCCAGTCCGATAAGCCTGAGCCATTGCCGTATCGCGAACCGGGTGGTGTGTCAGATATTCGTCCAGTGACTAGGCAACTGATTTTCGATGCGCCTTTGATACTTCGCGTAGCGTTTCGCCTTCACGGTTTTGACTATGATTTTTCACAAATGCGTCATCGCCAAGCAATAGTTGATGACGGACGCTGTGCAAAGGGCTTGCCACGCCTCTACCCGACATAACAAATTCGCGATAGCCAAGTAGTGCTTTGCTCCGTTCAGTGCCGAATTGACCCAGCAACCAATCCGTATCCAGCCACACGGGTGCAGCTTCATGTCCTGTGACGATGGGGTAGCTGCTCCAGAGCCAATCTTCGAGGATATTCACCATGTTGGCGCGAAGCGGGTTCAACACGATATAGCGCGACAGTTCCAGCAAATAGGCTTCTTTTTGTACCAGGATTGCCTTGTAGCGACCCTGAAAAAGATGCCCGGCGAGGTGGTGACGACGGTTGAAACGCTGGGTATATAAACCATTCAATTGTCGCATTCCCTTGGATAAATTGCCATCCACTGTTTCCAGCAGCACATGATAGTGGTTGGTCATCTGACAAAAAGCATGAATCACCCAATTGAACCGGTCGCAAACAGTACCCAGCACTTCCAGCCAATCCAAACGGTCATCGTCGCACAGAAAAATATCCTCACGATGATCACCCCGCGAAGTGACATGATAAAGCGCTCCAGCAAATTCAAGTCTCAGAGGTCTGGTCATGGGAGAACTATAACAGAGGATATGTTGGAATGTGAGAACTGACCCCTATTTTCCCTGTGACCTTGTTAGTTATGACCCTGTTAGTTATGAGTATCTAGCATTTGTAGTTCTATTGAGCTACAATTAAAGTTCTATTCAACAGGAGGCTAAATCATGGCTGCAACAGCATTTGTCCGTGCGCGGATTGACGAAAAGTTAAAGAACGAAGCCGCCGCTGTGCTGGCGGAGATGGGTCTTACTGTGTCTGACGTGGTGCGCATTGCATTGACCAAAATTGCCAAGGAAAAGGCGCTTCCGTTTGAGATGCGCACACCCAACAAAGTGACGGCGAAAACGCTGGAAAAGAGCGAACGCGGCGAGGATGTTCACCGCGCCAAAGACGCTGACGATTTGTTTGGACAGCTTGGCATCTGATGCGCCAGCCCGACTACTCCGGCCAGTTCAAACGCGACGTGAAGCAATCGCAAAAGCGCGGCAAGGACATGGACAAGCTCAAGGCTTTGCTGGGCTTACTGATCGAAGGCAAACCGTTGCCTGCAACCTATCTCGACCACCCGCTAAAAGGTGGGTGGCGTGGATTCAGGGATGCGCACATTGAGCCGGATTGGCTGCTGATTTACAAAATTGCTGGGGACGTTGTGCGGTTTGAGCGTACCGGGCGGCATGCGGATTTATTCGATGAATAAGCACAAGTAGCTTGAGCTTGAAGCACTCCCCGCAGTCGGCAGTAAGCTCATGGCTTCCGTGATGTCAGCATTGGCTGAGTTTGAAAGTGATTTACTACGTGAGCGTGTGCGTTCTGGTGTAGCCGCAGCTCAGGCGC
>JBCKWO010000136.1:0-2320 GCA_038922535.1 Methylobacter sp.
TCGCTTGGCCAGAGGCTACACCGGCCGGGATAAAATCGTTAAATTCGAAGGCTGTTATCACGGCCATTCCGACGCCTTATTGGTCAAGGCCGGTTCTGGCGCGCTGACTTTCGGCGTACCCAGCTCCCCTGGCGTTCCAGCCAGTGTCGCTGCTTACACCCTCACCCTGACTTACAACGACAGCGAGTCGGTCAAAGCGCTGTTTGCAGAATGTGGCGAGCAAATCGCCTGCATCATCGTCGAGCCGGTCGCAGGCAACATGAACTGCATTCCGCCTGCGCCGGGCTTTTTGGAATGCTTACGTCAGGTTTGCGATCAATATAATAGTGTGTTGATTTTTGATGAGGTGATGACTGGCTTTCGGGTAGCATTAAACGGTGCGCAAGGGCTTTATAATGTTCAACCCGACTTGACTACACTAGGTAAAATTATCGGCGGCGGTATGCCGGTCGGCGCTTTTGGTGGCTCACGCAAAATCATGGAATGTCTTGCGCCGCTCGGCCCGGTCTATCAGGCCGGTACGCTGTCCGGTAACCCAGTCGCAATGGCCGCCGGATTAAAAACTCTGGATTTGATAGCCCAGCCCGGTTTTTACCCAGCGTTGACCGCAAAAACCGAAAAGCTGACCTCAGGTCTGAAAGAGCGCGCCAATCAGGCCGGTATCGCGTTGACCACCAACAGCGTTGGCGGCATGTTCGGGCTGTTTTTCACCAGTGAAAAACAAGTGACAAGCTTTGCCCAGGTCATGCAATGCGACCAAAATTTGTTCAAGCGCTTTTTCCATGCGATGTTGAATGAGGGTGTTTATTTAGCGCCTTCCGCGTTTGAGGCTGGATTTGTTTCTGCCGCGCATAGCGACGAAGATCTGGAAAAAACCCTGGATATTGCAGAAGCCGTATTTAAGCATTTGTAACTTAACAATAAAGCTTGTAACTATTCAGCGTAGGGATAACATCCCTGACAAACCACCGTTTCGGCAAGCCTAGTGCTGTATATCAAAGGGCATCTTAGCCTGTAAGGCCAATGGTGTAGGAATGTTATCCCTTTTGTACTGAATAGTTACCAAAACTTAAACCCACACAAACCGTTTTAAACGGGGCAGTCCTGTACGCTGTGCGTACCTTATGTTGATTAATTGTACGCACAGCGTACCCTACAAAAGCTAACTTATGAACAACGACATCCGCTGGCAACAACGCTTCCAAAATTACGAAAAGGCCTTTTTGTTGCTGGAACGCGCCCTGACCATAGCAACGCCGAGCGAAGTCGAGCGCGGCGGCATCATTCAGTTTTATGAAATGGCTTTTGAATTGGCCTGGAAGCTGATGAAGGATTATCTGGAGCAACTGGGTTTTACCGTCACCTCCCCCAGGGACGCGATTAAACAAGCTTTTCAAGCTAATATTTTAGATGACGGACAGCTATGGATGGATGCTTTAAGCGACAGGAACCTGACCACTCACACTTATGACGAAAGCAAGGCCATAGAAGTTGTCGCCAAAATAAAATCCCATTATTTTCCGGCTTTACGGCAATTATATCTGCGCATAGGTTCCGAGCTGGAATAATGGACACCGGACTAACCCAGACCGATATAAGGCGCATCACCGCCGCGATCAAACACTTTCCTGAAATTGAGGAGGCGGTTATTTTCGGTTCCCGCGCTAAAGGAACCTACAAAAAAGCTTCCGATGTCGATCTGGCTATAAAGGGCCGCGCCGTTACCGGCGAAACCGTTAACCGCTTGAGTTTTTTACTTAATGAAGAATTGCCCTTGCCGTATTTTTTCGATGTCGTACATTATGAAACACTGGAAAACCAACAGCTAATTGAGCATATCGATAGGGTCGGCAAGTCATGTACGTCCATGTAGCCTGGATTCCGGCACAAATCTGTCTGGAACAGATTTGCATTTACCCGAAGGGCATCAGGCAGGACAGCCTGACGTGAATCCCTGCCGGAATGACGTTCTTCTCATAGACTTGTGTATAACAATGAGCGCCGGAACGTGAAGACGATATTAATTGAAAATGGTACGCGATGCATACCCGACAAAACTATCGGCAGATCAGCCTCACAGCCTATTGCTTCGCTGATTGCAGTTTTAGCAGTGCCTGTTTTTTCTTTTTCGCCCGCTCCGCTTTTTCGACTTCTTGTTTTTCCTTGCGCAAACAGCGTGCATCGTAGCGTCGTTTTGCCTGTGCGGATTTTTGCGCCCGACTGTCTTCGATATGGCTTGGCGGTGCGGGCTGCATGATGATGCAATCGACCGGACACGGCGCTATACACAATTCGCAGCCGGTACATTCCAAGGCGATAA
>JBCKWO010000137.1:0-2310 GCA_038922535.1 Methylobacter sp.
AGCGCAAGTCGTCGTCAATTTGTTCGGGTGTCGGGAATTTTTTATCAAAAGGCCCTTGACCTTCTCGGAACGGCGCGAATGATAGGCTATTAAGCTTTCCTGATGGAACGTCAGCTCCTACATCCTGAGGTCGATTGGTTGACCAGCCTAACAAACCGTTAAGCAAAACAACCAATACAGCGAAGGTAGCAATTTTCATAAATTTTAAATTAAAGAAGTTTTGAATAAGGGGTTATGAAGTACGTTGAGTGAATCATCTCATAATTACTAGGTGATGTTACCTATTGTCCACGAAAAACACGAAACCTTTGAATATTTTCGTGCCTTTCGTGAGCAAGCCGATTTTTCTAGGATAATGGCAGAATATGCAGCGTTCGGCTAAAATGCGTTCCTTTTTGCTTTTGTAAGATTATGGTCAAAGATATTCGTATTGAAAGATGCAGCGGTTCGGCTCTGGAACAATATATTCCCGAACTTGCCCGGCTTAGAATTGAAGTGTTTCGCGACTTTCCGTATTTGTACGACGGGACTGTCGATTATGAAAAAAAATACTTACAAACTTATATCGATTGCGCGGAAAGCGTTATCGTAATCGCTTTTGACGGAAACCGAGCGGTCGGGGCATCGACGGCAATTCCGATGAAATATGAAACCGACGAGTTGAAACAGCCGTTTCTTGAGCAGGGCTATAATCTGGACGCCGTTTTTTATTGCAGCGAATCGGTGCTGGACAAAAACCATCGTGGCTTGGGTATCGGCGTGCGGTTTTTTGAGCAAAGAGAAGCTCATGCCGAGGAATTGGGAGGCTTTAAACACATTTGTTTTTGTTGTGTCGAGCGACCTATCGATCATCCAAGACGCCCGGCCGATTATGTACCGCTAGATCAGTTCTGGACTAAACGTGGCTATGTCAAACACCCTGAGCTGCGCACGAGCTATGTCTGGAAGGATTTGGATGATGCTGATGAAACCCCTAAACCGATGACTTTTTGGTTAAAAGAATAAAAAAATACATTAAAAAACAATGATTAACGATATTTCTCGTCGTGCATAGTGCATTTATCGTGTATAGCGGTGTTATTTTGCCGCCTTATATTCCTTATTTGCCTTTTCTTTTACTTGGTCGAGATAAGTCGCCAAATCTTCAATCGCTACCATCCAGGTGGTTTTGTTGCTGCCTAACCTGAAACAGCAAATCGCCACGGCCTCGCCGTTTACTGAAACGGTTAACGAGCATTACGCCACCCTGGTCGCCTTGCGTTATGCGACGCTGGCAGAGCGGCTCGGCCAACTGCCTGAAGCGGTCTTTGAGCGTTATCCGCTGTCGGTGACTAACACGGCATTGGCTGGGCAACAGTATAATCAGCAGGTGACTTTGCAGACAGAGTCGCCCGCGTTTAAAAGCTGGTTTGGTGAAAGTAAAGTTGTTGATGCTGATAGAAAGCCGATGGTGGTTTATCATTACACAAACGCGGCTGAAGACTTCAGCGAATTTAAAACACAGCATAGCGAGATGGGTGCGCATTTTGGCCCATTGGCACAAGGAAATAGCTTTGTTAGCCTAAAATCTATACCCGAACGCGGCAGGATGATACCTGTTTATCTGAATTTAAAGAATCCACTACGCATGGTAGATAGCGGTGGGTTTGCGCCTTGGGATATGGCGGAACGCTTGCAATCATTGGGCATCGTAGATCAGGAGTTCGTCAATCGATTTACTGACGATGCGAAGTATGTAATTGATGGCGGGGAAGAAAAATCTATTATTGAATTGCAAGACATCGCTAAAGCCAACGGGTATGATGGAATTGTCTATTTAAATAGACGGGAAGGGATAAGCATCGATGAGGTTAAAGGATTAACAAAAATACCCCAAAAAGAGATTAATTCAATGTCTGATGCTCAATTTAAGGAGCATGTTCCGTCAGCACAGGATAGTTATATTGCTTTTGATCCAACTCAAATAAAATCTGCTATCGACAACAAGGGCAACTTCAACCCGAATGATGCTAATATTCTGTATCAAAAATTACAGGCCGAAGGTGCTCTACCCACCTATGATCCTAGTATCAAATTATCCCCCGTAGATTTAATCGATGATCCGGCTATGCCTATTGATGGAAAGGTCAAAGATTTACGTGATTATCTATGGAATATATTTAAGCCGCTGGGTCCTATAGAGAATGAAAACACTCATGAGAAGCTAACTATATTTAGAGATGGTCTGGAGAGTTCGTTAAAGAATAGGGGTAAAGATGCAAAGCGCTTATATGCCATTCTTCCAGAGCTATTGAAAAAAGCGGCATACGT
>JBCKWO010000138.1:0-2280 GCA_038922535.1 Methylobacter sp.
AAAAACCGCCCTTTGAAATTAAGTCGAGCTCTGTAGGGTACGCTGTGCGTACCTTATTGAGCTTGTTACGTCATTGAAAAAGGGTGCGCGCAGCGTACAGGGCTTACAGGTGACTGTATAAGGCCATGTATTGTTCGGCGCTTTTACTCCAGGAGTAGTCTTTTTTCATGCCGTTGGTTTGCAGCTTTTTCCAGGTTTTGGGATGGTGGTATAAGACCAACGAGCGTTTAATAGCCTCCATCAACGCGCCGGGGCTGGCTTCATCGAAAACAATACCTGTCGCGGTGTTGTTGTCCAGTGTCTCCGGGACGGTATCGACGACGGTATCGGCTAGTCCACCGGTGTTTCTGACAATGGGGATGGTGCCGTAGCGTTGGCTGTAAATCTGGTTTAAGCCGCAGGGTTCAAAGCGCGACGGCATCAGGAAAATATCGGCTCCCGCTTCAATCAAATGCGCCAACGCTTCGTCATAACCGATGGTGATCGATATTTTATCGGGGTGGCTTTCGGAAAAATTATACAGGCGCTGTTCAAAGCCCTTGTTACCGCTGCCGAGTAAGACGAATTGTAGCGGGTGGGTCAGCATCTCGGGGAGGCATTCCAGTATCAGATCGATGCCTTTTTGTTCTACTAAGCGGCTGATAAGCGCGAATACCGGTATGTTTTTGTTAACGGGCAGGGAGAGTTTTTCCTGTAGTGCGGTTTTATTGAGGCCTTTTTTGTGTATTGTTTGACGATTAAACGTTTGGCTGATGTTGGCATCGGTTTCGGGATTCCATTGGTCGGCATCTATGCCGTTGATAATGCCGGTCAGAAAATCTTTTCGGTAGCTTAACAGTCCTTCCAGGCCATAGCCGAACTCGGCGGTTTGAATTTCCTTGGCATAGGTTGGACTGACCGTGGTGATACGATCCGAATAGACCAATCCGCCTTTAAGAAATGACAGCATGTCGTGGAACTCAATGCCATAAGGATGCCAAAGTTGTCCCGGCAAATTCAAGCTAAGGTAAGTCTTGCTTGGGAATAATCCCTGATAAGCCATGTTATGTAGGGTGAATACGGTGGCGGGCCGACTGTGTTCCAGCGACAGCAGCGCCGGTACCAAGCCGCTTTGCCAGTCGTTGCAGTGGACGACATCGGGTTTCCAATCCAACCAACTCCGGTTCATCGCAACTTCCACCACGATCCGGCAAAACAGGGCAAAACGTTCAGCGCTGTTCGCCCAAGGTTTGCCTTGTGCGTCAACATAGGGGTTGCCGGGGAAATTAAAGAATTCCGGGGCATCTACCAGCCACACGATGACGCTGGTACCTGGCAGCCGGGTTTCGAGAATATTCACGGCATAATTATTCACGTGTACGGTACTTAAGTAGCGGACTTCTTCGGTGGTTTTGATGGACTGATAATTGGGCATGATTATGCGCACATCTTCACCCAATTCCGCCAGTGCCTTGGGCAGGCTGCCGCTTACATCGGCCAGTCCTCCGGTTTTAATCAACGGATGGGCTTCACTGGTGACAAAGAGTATTTTTTTCATGGCCTTGTTTGATTAAATGGTAACTACTCAGCAAGTGCTGGTTTTATTAGGGCACGGGCGAAAGACGAAGGGCAAAGGGCGTAAGGGTAATCTTAGCCTTTAGCCCTTCATCTTATTATCCGCGTCTTATAATTTCAAAATCACAGCACCCAGGGGCGGCAAGGTAAGGCTGATAGAATGGGGCAGGTTCATCCACGCTGTCGGCTCCGACAATGCCGCACCATTGCCGGCATTGCTGCCGCCGTAATAACCGGAATCGGAATTGAATATTTCCGTATAGACGCCGGCCACGGGTACGCCGATCCGGTATTGCTCACGGGTCACCGGGGTAAAATTAAGGATGATGATCAAGTCTTCATGTTCGGTTTTGCGCCGATAGCTGATGATGGATTGTTCCACGTCATGGCAATCGATCCACTCAAAACCCTGATGATCAAAATCATGCTGATATAAGGCAGGGTGTTTTTTATAAAGATGGTTAAGGTCTTTGACCAGCGCTTGCACGCCTTGATGATACGGATAATCCAGCACATACCAGTCCAATTCTTTGTTAAAATTCCATTCGGTGCCTTGCCCAAATTCGCAGCCCATAAACAGTAGTTTTTTGCCGGGGTAGGTGTACATCAAGGCGTACAGCAGACGGAGGTTGGCGAAGCGCTGCCATTCGTCCCCTGGCATTTTGCTGACCAAGGAGCCTTTGCCGTGCACTACTTCATCGTGGGAAAAAGGCAGGCAGAAGTTTT
>JBCKWO010000139.1:0-2127 GCA_038922535.1 Methylobacter sp.
TGATTGCGTGTATATGCGCACCATCGAAGGACTGGAAAAAGTCGATGTTGTTTACCGGCGCATCGACGATGATTTTCTTGATCCTGAAGTATTTCGCAAAGATTCCACTTTGGGTGTTCCAGGCTTAATGCGTGCTTGGAAAGCGGGCAATGTATCGTTGGCTAATGCACCGGGAGCGGGTGTCGCCGATGATAAAGTGGTTTATGCCTATGTACCGGAAATGATCCGTTATTACCTGAACGAAGAACCCATTTTGCCTAATGTACACACTTACCTGTGCGGTAATCCGGAGCACCTTGAATATGTGTTGGCGCATCTGCCGGAACTGGTTGTCAAGCCGGCCAATGAATCAGGTGGGTACGGTATGTTAGTAGGGCCGCATGCAACAACTAAAGAAATAGCTGAGTTTCGGGAAATTATCCAAAAAAATCCCCGTAATTACATTGCCCAGCCCACCTTAGCGATTTCTACCGCACCCACTTTGTGCAAAGGTAAACTAGAGCCCCGGCACATTGATTTGCGACCCTTTATTTTGCAGGGTAAAAGCACTTTTGTGACTGCCGGGGGCTTAACCCGGGTAGCACTAAAAAAGGGTTCGCTAGTGGTTAATTCCTCGCAAGGCGGCGGCAGTAAAGACACCTGGGTTATCAACATGGAGCACAACTAATGTTATCCCGTTCAGCAGAACGCCTGTATTGGCTGGCACGTTATCTTGAACGCACTGAAAATATCGCCAGATTGGTCAGTGTGCACATGAATTTATTAATGGATTTGCCGAATGGCGTTGAAATGGGTTGGCAACAGCTCATTCGTATCAATGCCTCAGGGCCGCAATTCTATGAAAAATATAAAATTGCCAACGAACATAACGTCACCCGATTTCTTTTAATCGACGAAAGTTATTCGGGGTCTTTGTTTTCGTCTTTAAGGGCAGCTAGAGAAAACATCCGTACCTCCAGAGATTTATTACCCGATGAAGCGTGGGAGCAGGTCAATGAAATGTACCTATTTGTAAAAAATCATATGGATTCGGTAAACAACCGCAGCAAGCGTGTTGTCTTTCTCAAGGAGATACTCAAGGGCTGTCAACGCTTTACCGGGCTATTGTCGGGCTATATGAGCCACAATCATCCCTACCGTTTTATTCGACTGGGCAAAAATATTGAACGTGCCGACATGACCAGTCGCATTCTGGATTTGGCCTCTTTGCTTCTGGCGGAATCGCGCAGTGATGAAATGCGCCAATACGAGACCATTTTGTGGGTGAATATATTAAAGTCACTCAACGCCCAGTTAATGTATCGCCAGCAGGTCAGAAGCAGTGTTAATGGTGATGATGTGCTTAATTTTTTATTACTGAACACCACTCTGCCTCGCTCAGTCAGCTGCTGTATCGCAGAAATTTCCGGCTGCATCAATGATCTGCCGAATAACGATGCCTTACCGGAAGAGCTCGTGAAACTGGAAGCTTATGTGCAAGCCATTGATACTCAACAGACGACCCAGGCGCAATTACGAGAAATTCTCGATGACCTGCAAAACAAGTTGGGAGAGCTGCATGATCGGATCTCTAACAACTGGTTTAAGCAAGGCATTGTTGAATAAATCGATTTTCTAGAATTCAAGCCGGTCACATGGCATCACTATCAGGGCAAGCACATTAAAATTAAGGCTCTATGTGATTTGTAGTGGGTAACTTTATTCAAGCCGAAGCGGGAGTTCTTAAAAGAAAATGGATGTCCCTGTTATCAGTGCTATTATTTCAGCAAACCCTTGCCTGAAGACCCGTTTTTTTAGCAGTGGTTGATGAAGGGTAAAGGCGAAAGGCGAAAATAATAGTGCGCCTTTTACCTTTTTAGCTGTTCCATTGTGTTTTTTAAAATTAGAGAGAAGGTAAAAATGAAAATTGATTTGTTGGGTTCAGTACGCTTTTCCGGGGTGTTGCGGAAAACTTTCCTCGGTCTGATTGTGATGATGTTCCTGTTGATTTCAGGATGCGCTACGGTGGGTCATGAGTTTCCGGCAGGCCAGGTAACAAGCATTAAAATAGGCGAGACCACCCAGAACGACATCTACACCACGTTTGGCAATCCTTGGAGAACTGGTCTTGATAGCGGCATGAAAACA
>JBCKWO010000140.1:0-2121 GCA_038922535.1 Methylobacter sp.
AAGTGCCGGTCATGCTGCATCGGGCTATACTCGGTTCGCTGGAACGCTTTATCGGTATTTTGATCGAGCAACATGCCGGAACTTTCCCGCTGTGGCTGTCTCCAGTGCAGGTCGTGGTGCTAAATATTACCGATCGACACGCCGAATATGCGTCGAAAATTATGCTAGACCTTGAAAAACAAGGTGTTCGGGTAAAATTAGACTTGAGAAATGAGAAGATCGGGTTTAAAATCCGCGAGCATTCTATGCAGCGCGTGCCGTATCTTGTCATTATCGGTGACAAAGAATTAGAAGAACAACGTATTACGGTACGTACGCAAAAAGGTGATGATTTAGGTAGTCTGTCGATCCAAGACTTTGCCAAACGGTTAAAGCAAGAGATTGCGGACAGGAAATGAATGATTTTTGGAGGATTAGAATATCGCTGCTAAAAAAGATGAAACGCGCCTGAATGACGCAATCACTGCCAGACGGGTGAGGGTAACAGGTGCGGACGGTGAGGCGTTGGGTATTATCTCGTTAGATGAAGCCAAACAGATTGCATACGCTGCGGACTTGGATTTAGTAGAAATATCGCCGAATGCCGATCCACCGGTTTGCAAAGTGATGAACTACGGCAAATACCAGTTTGAGTTAAACAAAAAACTGGCCGTAGCCAAAAAGAAGCAAAAACAGATTCAGATTAAGGAAATTAAATTCCGACCTGGAACCGATGAAGGTGATTACCAGGTTAAGCTGAGAAGTTTAACCAAGTTCCTTAACGACGGCGATAAAACCAAAATTACCTTGCGTTACCGTGGACGTGAAATGGCGCATCGGGAAATCGGCGTTGATCTATTAAAGCGGATAGAAAAGGATCTGGAAGAGATAGCGATTGTCGAGCAGTTTCCTAAAATGGAAGGCCGCCAAATGATTATGGTTATGGCGGCGAAAAAGAAAAAATAACTGCACAAACGATTACAACGAAAACCGTAGAGCATTGCCTTGCAATGTTCCTACAGAGCAGCACAGGATGAGCTGCTAAGCATCTGCAAATGATGCTAGTCATTCTTCAGGGCCATGCATTTTGCCTTGCTGGGTTACAACTCAGGGATTTATTTTAATTAATTGGAGCAAACAAATGCCTAAGATCAAAACTCACCGTGGAGCTGCCAAGCGTTTCAGCCGCACAGCCAACGGCGGTTTTAAATGTGGTCAGTCCCACAGACGTCATATTCTGACTAAAAAATCGACTAAGAGAAAAAGACAGTTACGCTCGCCGGCAACTATCCATCCATCAGATGTGCGCATGGCTGCACGTATGATGCCGTACAGTTAATCAGGGAGTAGACAATGGCTAGAGTTAAACGCGGCGTAACCGCCAGAGCAAGACATAAAAAAGTATTAAAGCAAGCGAAAGGATACTACGGCGCACGAAGCCGGGTCTATCGCGTTGCCAAACAAGCGGTAATCAAAGCCGGTCAATATGCTTACCGTGACCGTAAACAGAGAAAACGCCAGTTCCGCGCTTTATGGATCGTCCGTATCAATGCGGCGGCTCGTCTGAGCGGAATGTCCTACAGCCGCTTCATCAATGGCTTAACTAAAGCCAATGTGAAGATAGACCGTAAGGTTCTGGCTGATATTGCAGTTCGCGACATTGCCGCATTTGCGGAAATTGCAAAAATTGCCAAGGAACATCAAAGCAGTCTTTCTTAAGGAATGTTCGGATTTTGGTTAACTAAAATCCGGCTAATCTCTCTTCCCGTAAAAGGGAAGGGAGATTAGGCTTTTAATCCTTTCCCGATAAATAAACATTCTCCCCACACACAGCGAGCTAAACCGTGTCCGCTACCCTAGAAGAAATTCTCGCGCAGGCATTACAACAGCTTCGCGACGCAAAAGACCTTAATCAACTCGATCTAGTTCGTGTTCACTATCTGGGCAAAAAGGGATTATTTACCCTTCAGATGAAAGAACTCGGCGCACTCGATCCTGAACAAAGGCGCTCGGCCGGTCAAGTTCAATTGCAGCTGGAAGCCCAAAAAGACCTGTTGCAAAATGCCGCATTGGAAGAAAGGCTGGCTAGCGAAGGCGTTGATGTTACTTTGCCGGGCAGAGGCCAAGCCGTTGCAGGCTTGC
>JBCKWO010000141.1:0-2050 GCA_038922535.1 Methylobacter sp.
TCGCAAAAACCCGCCAATCGGCGTTAAGGCACTCGCGGCATCTTTTAATAAATGCGTGGCGACAGCGGGCGTGCCAGTTTTCATACTGCGAAATTTTGGCATTTTAAAAATAGCATTGTCTTTGCCCACTCTGTCAGACCAATACAAGATGGGGCCTTTAGACGTTAATTTGACAAGGATGGCGACTATTACAAGGGGAACTAACAGCATCAAACCAGAAAAAATAACCAACAGAACATCAAAGACTCTTTTCATTTACCTTTACCATTTTATTTAACTGTTGATCCATCGTCACCACCGGCTGCCAAGCCAATAAATCACGGGCTTTTGAACTATCTACCTGCAAAGAACCAAACAGACGATTGGCCACCGCCCCTTTACCCAGAAGCTTAGCAAAAAACGTCATGATAGAAACGGGAACAGGTACTAACCAGGCCTGGTGATTATTATTTTTGCCATTTTCCAGCCCACTAGAAGCGGCTTTAAGGGCTTGCCTCACCTTTCTGAGTAATTGCGTAGTGGAAACATCTTCGTCATCGGAAATCAAAAACACTTGATCAACAACTCCAATCCCTTGATTCAAAAGCAGGTACAGCCCAAATGTAAGTCGTTACAATTAGTGCACAGATAATGTGATCTGTTTACCTGTTCTGGCCAGCATATCCACCAGGGCGTCAATTGTAAATTTAATCGATTTTTTGTTAATCACGTCAGACACTCGCGGCCTTGTTACTCCAAGAATTTCGGCCGCTTCCGCTTGCTTTAAGTTTTTCTGGTCTATCCACTCAGCAAGTTCATTCATCAAGCTATTTTTGATGGCGAGTTTTTCCGAGATGATTCGATTCGAATTTGCTTGTAACTCGACGGCTACTTCTGGTTCAAACCCCAAGTCGGAAAAAACGTTTCCGCCAGCCGGGGTAATGTGCATGGATTTTGTCTCAATACTCATTTCTTGCTCCTTTCTTGGACAATGGCTTTGTAGCGTGCCGCTGCAATGGCCTTATCATGTTTACTCGTTGTGTTCGTTTTTTTCTTGAAGCAGTGCAGTACGGAAACCGCCTCTGGAAATTTGGCTACCTACATTACCCTGAACCATCCATCGATCAAGATCGATAATAATCTCTTTCGTACCCGCTCCAACTTCATTAAAAGGCTTCCAATGATCTGGCTCAAGCCCCACTTGTACTTGGCTTAGTTGATGACCAGCTTCTCGTCGAGCATTTGGGGTGAACATGTTATCGTCCTTAAGGTCTTCTAATGAAGATCCACGCCAGTCAATCTGTTTTTGTTTCATATTGCCTCCTTGCATATTGTATATAATTTTATACACAACAGCACTTAATTGTCGCTCATGATTAAGTGTTAACCACAAACTCAGTAATGTCGAGGCAGGATTGAGGTCGCAGAAAACCTCATAAACGACCATTTTCAAGATTAGGCATCTTTCCTAAATACAGTTCTGTAGGCCGGAATAAGCCGGTTCGAGCAAAAGTAATCACCTGTTTAACCGAAATTCATGAAATAGAGTCCTTCAGTATATGCGTTAAAGGCTCAAGGTCACCACTGTACCCACTAATGTTTGCTTCAACCCACTCTTCTTTTGAAATGTCAGGCCACACAACATTCATACCTAAAAAGAAAAATAACTCTTCAAAGAAAAAGCGTTGTGTTCTGCCATTTCCTTCACGAAATGGGTGAACTATATTGAGCTCACAAAATATATCCGCTATTACTGTTATTAACGTTGCTCTGGAATGAATATTTATAAGTGATGGGATTCTGGAGAATTGTTTATTCGCTTCAGCATCAATACGGATACAGGTACAAAACCGGGTAGAACCTTTTGAAATATCCACAGTCCTTATTTCACCAGCCCATTCATATACGTCTTGAAACAGTTGTTTGTGAAGCGTCTTAAGGTGAGTTAAATTGAATGTATTTATGGATGGTACATTGGATAAATATTCATTATACCTGAGGGCGGTAAATGCTAGTTCAGCTTCCTCCAAACTATCATAATCTACAATATTTAATTCATTTTTAAGTACAT